>WRFI01000015.1 GCA_009778875.1 Propionibacteriaceae bacterium
CAACTCCATGATGATGTCGAACCGGCGCGGCTTGATGATTTTGTTGGGCACGTCGATCACTTCGACGGGGCCTCGACGCAGCGTCACCGGCCCCCATGGCTCGGCCAGCACACCCTCCAGGACGCGCAGGAACACGTCGATGTCGCCACGCACCAAGCCGTCGATGTCGCTGGTGGTGCGGGCGTTGGCGGGCAGACGGTGTTGCAGCCAGGTGCCGCCCTTGAGGAGGAACAGTTGGCGCCCGTCCTCGTCGACAGCGCGCTGGATCGCGGCAATGGCCACCGACGAGGCGACCAGGCAACCGAGCCTCCCGCCCTTGCCCTCCAGGCCGACTTGGCCTTCGGCTTTGGCGATCCAGTTCGACAGCACTGCCGCCGACATCGGCTGCTTCGTTTTCGGCGCCAGCCTGCCGATCAGGGCTGCGATCCTTGACGGGATGACGTGGTCATCAGACGTGGCGGGCCTCCAAAGCTTGCGTGAGAGTGTCATGATCGTTAGTGGTCAGATAGCCGTCGCGGTGGCCACGCTCAAGTGCCTGGCGCAACAAATAAGTGGGTGTCCCATCGGCGCTGCACTGGGCGATTGCCGTCGCTGGGGTGACGATCGGGATTTCCTGCCACCAGCCGATTTGGTTTGGAGACAGATCCTCGTGGTGGATGACGTACCCGTTCGAGTTGGCACGACGCAGACGACGGTGCTTGGCGACGGTGACGTGGATGACATGAGGGTTAATGTCGCTGATCTCGTATGCAGCCAACGCTGTCTCGTGGCTCAGACACGCCTCGTCGGCGCGGGTCCACAGGACAGCCAGCGCAAACTGGTCGTACTGGCTAACCGGGAAATTCGGGAAGCGGTACACTCCGAAGGCCGCCCGCTTCACCGTGCCACGGCGCGCCAACATGAGCAACGCCTGGTTGCTCACTCCCGCCTCGGCGGCCTGCTGGGCGGTCACGAACCCATGTTGGGTCTCAGCGACCTCCCACAGCAGGTTCCGCGCCAATCGATCCTCGACCATGCCAAAAGTATAACGGAAGCGTTAGGTAATTGGCCAGCCTTCCGACATCAGTGCTTGCCACCCAACCTGTTATGAACTGTATGTGGACCGCGAATGCACCGGCAAGGGCCAACGACCCGGCACCCAACGCAGATCAGTTTGGTTGACGCGGCGCCTTTTCTAGAGCAAGCGCAGCTTCATCATCGTCCCAGGACCACTCGAACCACTCATGGTCACTGTCGATCCCTATCACGTCTGACTCATCCCAGGACACGGCGACATGAAGGTAGTCTCCGATGAGCATCTCGACAGAGCAGGGTGGGGCATATTCGTACTCATAGCGTTCTTTCTGGACACATATCCGCCTGGCGTCGTTTGGCCTCCACCGCTTCCTTGAATCTGGATACAGGAGCGCTGCCGTGAGCCCCGGAGTCCCAACGTCCGGGAGTAGCCGAACGCCAGGCACCAAACCCTCCGTCAGTTCATCCGGACCAAACCAAATATCAGGCTTCGTGTCGTACTGAATGTGCCACCCAGTGTGAAAAGCGATGTGGCCTCGGGCGATCTTCGCGAAGACTCTGTCAAGACGCGCTTTGTCCGGTCTCCAGACTGGCGGCCCGAAGAGAGTGGCCTCCTGCGCACTGTCAATGAGGTGTTGAAGCTTCGGGCTATGCCTCAAGGCATTCCGGACCGAATCCCGCCGTTGATCCCCTGGCCTGGCAGATCCACACACCACGGCTTCGAGGAAGCACGCGACGTACTCTTCATCCTTGCTGTATCCGCCATTGCACTGCTGACATGCAGCGACGACAGGAGGCGCGTCGGGATATGGCTTATCAAGCAGCGCGCGAGGTGGAACATGCTCTTTCGTTTCAGCCGGTCGCCCACAGTAAATGCACCTGCCAGTGAGTTGGCGAGGTCGAGAACCACCTAGGCTGTTTGCCCTCACAGCTAGACCCCGTAATCCGAGAAGTAGCCGAGGCCGGGTCGGTCGAAGGTGCCGATCACAAGCCCACGGTCTAGGAAACGGTTGAACTCCTCGCACGCCGTTTCAGGCAACAATGCACACCCATGGCAAGCCGCCAGATTGCACGAGTCAGGGCCTTGGCCTTTCTCACCCGCATCCATGCACACGGGGTCAGTGGAGCACCATCGCGCAGCGTTGATTGCGCTGTCAAAGACATTGGAGAGGCGTTCTTGAGTTGCCATCCGAACCAGGCCGCCCAGCGTGCCCTCCGAATCGCCGGCGGCTGTGTAAATCAGGAGGCCAGCCATTTCCTTGCCGTGAACGCTGGAGACGTACAGGCGCTCGCGAAGTGATGCTGAGCTGTACCCGCAAGTGAACACAAGCTGGTTGATGAGCAGATGCGCGAGAGTGTGTAGAAGAACGAATCTCGGGGTGATCTGACGCTGCGGCATGCCGCGCGCTGATACGACGGTGCGGTACCGGTCGTTGACAAGCGCCGCTCGTTGGATGACGTCAGCACGAGTCTCCCAGGCTGTCAGCCTAGACGTACTGAGTTCCAGGTAAATCCCTTCTCCCTTCACAACGTAGGCGGGTAACCAGTCATCCTTGCTCGAATGGAACGGACGACGCCGCAGGAGCCCCTTCCCTTCGCTGAGTCGCAAAGAACTGTCCCTGACCCTCGTGAAGCCGCGCAAGGTCCGGGTTTCCCGCAGGCCCGTCACCTGTCGGGCTCGGTCCAAGTGATTAGCCAAGGGCATTGGGAGACCAGGGTCAATCGCGCAAAGCAACTCATCTGTCGGTGTTTCGCGAAGCAGTTCGAACTCGGGAAGCCGCCACTCCTCGTTGGCCGTCAAAGTTTCCATGTCCATATGGGAAGATGTCGGCGGAACATCTCCGCCGAATCGGTCGGCGTAGGCATCAAGCAGCTCATGGTCCCCAAATGGACGGAGCAGCTCACGGTTGGCATTCCGTATGACATCCGCCGAAACAACGACACCTGATTCCTCCAGGGCATGCAGCATGGTGAGCCCCGTGCTCACGTTTGCTTGACGGAACAAGTCATGCAGTTCTTCGCTTACAGCACCGATCTTTCGGGGCAAGTAAATCGAGGACTCGACTGTCGGAAAATACACGTTTCCTGCCGCCCTGAGGGCGCCGCGCAGGGGCTCGCCGCACGGCCCGCCTTCTTCCTGCAACCATGGCCGGGCTCCGGAGCAAAAGAATGGACTGCCATCAGACGAAAGACGATCGGTCAACGTGGTGTGTTCCGAGCGATCCTTCGCATCGATTCGGGCATCCATCACGCCTTGCAGCGATCTCTCCATGTGGCAGGCATCACAGATCACAACTTGGCCTTCGAGGCTGCCGCCGCCACGCGAAGTAAGTCTCAACACACCCTGGCAGGTGGGCGTCGATGTACGGTGCACCCATTCGCGGAACGGGAAGTCGTCGATGTGCCCGTGAGAACAAATAACTACGAATGGTACCTGTGACATTCGCGGCGGTCTCTTCGCGTCCTTGTGCTTGTCATCCGGACACAAAACCGGCTGACGCATGGTTAGCGGTTCGAGCCTCAGTCGCTTGCAGTAAATGCAGAAATGCCAGCGGGGAAAACGGAGAACTGGCACATGAAGCCCTCGGTTGCGATCATCGTCGCTGTGACCCGCCCGATAATCAGGGGGCAGACGGAATGAGCCGACCATGAGGCGTTCTTCCAGCCGCCAGTCATGCACCACGAATTCGTCAAGAGAGAAGTCGGCGTCCTCTCCTGGCTTGGGGTACCAATGGTCCAAGCCTGCAGTGATGACGGAGGTGCCGTCTACCAGAACGCTCATGGCACCTACCCCGAAGGGGCTAACCAGCTGGGCACGGCGGATGCTTCCGGTTATCATTCGTCGCCTCCTTCGGCTTGCGCTCCATCTTCTTGGGCGTAGGCAAGGCTGATTTGGAGGCTGCATTCAGCATCTACGTTGCGCATGCTCGTCGGTACGTCCCAGATGGTCGCCTGCGGGTTGAGTGCGGGCAACGTACCAGCAAAACGCATGAGCCCTTGTTCGGGATCACCATCGAAAGCATTCGCCGACCAGTTGGTACGCTGCCAGCTTTTCCATTGCTGTTTCCGGCGTCTGATTTCGCCCCTGACATCGGACACCGTCCCAAAATCGGTTGCGGCCGCTCGTTCCTGCAGCAAGAGGGCCGCCGCATCAAA
Organism: Propionibacteriaceae bacterium; assembly: GCA_009778875.1. Lineage (GTDB taxonomy): Bacteria > Actinomycetota > Actinomycetes > Propionibacteriales > Propionibacteriaceae > WRGV01. The sequence continues at coordinate 4,171 of WRFI01000015.1, forward strand.
CTCAGCCGTAGGGAACGGATTCGGTTCTAGCGACTCGCTTGACGACTGACGGATTCCGGCCACGATAGCAGCATGCAGCGCGCGCCTGAGCACCGGTTGCGCGAAGGGCGTCACCGACGTGGGTTCGACTTGCGCATAAAGCCTCTGGTGATAGGTCTGGAAACGTTCAAAGTGGCTCCTGTCGCGCGGCTTGGCAGCTCCATAGATTGTGATCACCAAGCCGGGAGACACAGAAGGTTGGCGGCCTACCCGGCCACTGACTTGGATGTATTGGGCTGTGGTTTTCGGTTGCCCGATGATTGTCATCAATCCGAGTCGGTCAATATCGATACCGACCTCAATTATGTTTGACGCCAGGCAGATATCCACACACTGGGGGTCAGTGAAAGGGACCTGGAGTTGTTCGATTGCCTTCGGTATCTCATCATTGCGCCTTCGGCTGGTGAGTTCCATGGGGTTGCGCGGCCATCGGGGATCGGTGAGACCATCGCGGCGGCGTAGACCCGTGAGATAGTCGGGCACGTCGGACTGGAGCAAGGACACTGTGTTACCAAGCTCCCGAAGGCTATTCAAGAAGTTCAGATTCGTCCAGTAGCCGTCGCGATCCTCTTCAGGGATGTCGCGGGCAACTTGTAGGGTTGACGCTGCGACTCGGACCTGGACTGTCTGCATTGAGCCAAGCGAGGCGCTAAAAACGCCCAGGTACCGGCGTCCAGGAGCTTGCGCACCGTCTTCCGTTTCCTGAGGCTCAGCAAAGAATGATCGCCCTTCTTCCAGGCCATGCGGCGGGAAGATTGTGACTTGCCCCTCACCTCGCCCGAACAGCGACAATATCTGATCTTCGTATCGCCGGGCTGTTGCCGTCGATGCAATGATCTTCGGCACTGTAGGTACGCTTCTTCGTTTGTCTGTGCACAAGTCGTTGATGATCGGCTCATAGATCCCCACCATTGAGCCGAGTGGCCCGGAGATGAGATGCAGCTCATCCTGGATGATCAAACCTGGTGGAGAGAATTGCCTCTTTCCATCTGCCTCCAATCCGAACAGCGTGTGCGCCTTTGGTACCCAGGCGAGCATCGCGAACTTGTCAACAGTACCGATGATGATCGATGGGCGCGCGTCGTAGATGTCTTCGTCGACCACATGGACAGGAAGCCCACCTCGACCGCTGAAGCGACACTTGGGGTCGACACACCGCAGTATTACCTTTTTGCCAACCTTCTGGTAACCGACAACATCGATGCCGGACTTTGAATTTGGGCGTTTCTGGGGTCCCATCTGGGCCCCGCACCAGGGGCACCGCAGGAGCAGGAACTTGTTCTGGGCATTGAAGTGGCGTTCCATGTCATTCAGGGCAGCTATTGCCTGTGTCCACCTGTTTGGCGTTGATGTGCCTCCCAGCCACACACCAATGCCGAAACGATCCTCGCCGAGAACATCCGCGTTTCTTGAACGGATATCTTCGAGGACGCATACGAGCGATGCGGCTCGCTGGAATTGCTGTGTTGTCAGCAGGCGCAACGTGTAGCGCATCAGTGTATCCGTGCCGGCGTCGTTTGGATCTCGAAGTCGGCGGGCAAGCAAGCTGAGTGCCGACGCGCCGAGGTACGCCTCTGTCTTGCCGCCACCCGTTGGGAAGAAAATCAAGTCAACGATGGATCGCTGGGGGTCGGATCGATCGACTATCTCTGGAAGTGTCGCCAGGATGAAAGCAATCTGGAAAGGCCGCCAGTTACCACGTTCTGAGGGCACCACGATAGTTTCGAGTGGGGCTAACATTGGGTGGTCGCCTACCACCTCCAGCGTGTCGTCCCTTCTTCTGCGCACTGGGCGGAGGCCGAGTGTCGAGGAGCGTAGCTGCTGGTAAAGCATTGCCTCATTCGTCCATCGAAAGGCTCGTGCCGCGACCGATCCTGGGTTCGCGACGACCTTCGCCCAGCCCGCGCGCATCCGTCCGAGCGCGTCACGGCATCGGTCAAGATGCCGATTGGCTGCGGGCTGGTATGCCTGGGCCAGGCCATCTGCCTCTTGCTGGCGCTCTTTGATCCACTGCTCATAGAGGCTAAGCACAAGCTCGACCTGCCGGTCACCTTCCGGAGAGCCGAGGGCCAGGTCACGCATGCTGACGGTGACGGGCTTCTTTGTTCCGGACTCACTTTGGACGAAAACATCAGGTGTCAGGCTGGGCACTTCGTACACGGGCATCGGCTCTGCCGCAATAGAAGAGACGACAGTCTCATGGTCATTCCACGTGGCCGCGCAGCCATGGCCAATGGCATACGTGAGACGTTTCCTGTACAGCAGATCCAACGATTGTTCCTCTTGATCGCGGACACCCTGGCCCTCTTCGGGGTAGGGCTCGATTGTGGTGTCTCCGACTGCTTCGACGAAAAACCGCATTTGGAAGAGTGCATTGTCTGCACCACTGCCTAGCGTGGCATTCTTCGCGGAGACGGTCAAAAGCTTGAAGGACTGATCTGACTCCCCTGGCACGGGTCGCGTGAACACTTGGATCGAAGGTGTGATTCTCGGTGTCCTATTTTTGGTTGCTGGCGTCACGGCAACAGTCACGAGACGGCGGTCTGTCAGTATGGTGGCGCTACCTACCACTCCCTCCAGCTCGAATGGCCGCCGAACCCACCAGTCGAACGGCTTTGTGTACGCAGGTAGATAGACCGCAAGCTTGTCGTAGTACGCCCCACGAACCACGAGTTTGAGGCCGCCCAATGCGCCAGTCGTCCTGCACTTGAAAGACACGGCCATTGCTGACGGTTTGAACTTGTTTGCATCGGTAAGGTCGAAATCGTCGGAGTCGGCAATATCGTCATGGAGAGAACCGCTCAGGATGGGAGGGGGCTCCAGGGTGTCATCCTCCTGGCTGGAAAGCCCCGGTATTGGAGTATCCGCATCAAAGGTGCCGCCCGAGGCGGCGTCACTATTGGACCCGCTCGTGGCGAGTGAGGCCCCAGGGTAGAGCACGCCGACGCCGTAGCGGTGCAGAGGATCGCCACTTGTAAGCACTTCCTGCCCGGTCTCCCTGTCGTGAAAGCGCCCGTAAGACTCTTCCTTCGTCCCGAAGTGAATGACCAAGTCAGAACAGTCCAACGGTTTCCCTTGCGGCTCCTCGGCCGGGAGCGGACCGAAAAGCTCGCGACGAACCGCTGCTTCCACCATCGCACGGGCTTCCACGCCGCTCATGATGGGCCTCCAATCATTGACTTGAGTGTGCTTTGCTCTGCGACTGCCGTCAGTCTGTCGGTGGCTCGGGTGATGCCGACGTAGAGAACAGCGGCGAAATTCGGGACGGACGCCGAGTCGAGATCTGTGAAGACCACGGCAGGGGCTTCAAGACCTTTGAAAGCCTGCACGGTCGAATATGCGACTTTGCCTGAATGGATCGATGCGTCGGCCGGTATCAGGACCTGTTTCAGCCAAGCACTCGTTGCCGTCTCGGCCGCAGAGCCTTGACGTAGCGGGCTCAGAACAACAATGTCTTCGAGGCGGAATCCCTCTGCTTGCAGGTCCCGGATTGCGTGCACAACCAAGGGTGTCTGGTCCGAACCGCGCTTGTAGGTCAAAAAACTCGGGTCAACACCGTCGTCGTGGCGTCGGTATCGGGTGTAGCCGGGATCCAATTGGCTCATGTGATTGACAGCGAACCCAATGCGGGGAAGGTTCCGGCAGTTGGCCACAAGTCGAAAGGTGGCCAGGTACGGGATGCACTCATGGAGACGCTGACGGCTATCACCAACGTCATAGATCGCTTGCCGCTCGAAGTCGCCGAACATCAGTACGCGGCCGCTTCTCAAACCTCCGTCCACGAGGAGATCCAGAACGTCCAGATAGTTCTGGCTGGCAATATCCTGGATTTCGTCGATGATGAGGAAGTCTGCTTGCTTCGAGGCCGACTCAAGTAATGCCTCGGCAGCTCGCTCTGGAAGAGTCCGTTGCCAGAAATCCGAATCCACAACCGGTTCAGGTGGCACGCCAGCTATTCGAAGAAGTTGCTGGTGAAGCGTACCTACTGTCAATCCGTCCCTGTTGGCCAGTTCCCCTTGCAGTTGTTGACCAAGGAGATGGTTGAAACACAGCAATCGCCCAGACTTCCCTTTGGACAGCTCACGGACTGCGGCCTCCATGGCCAGGAGCGTCTTGCCCGAACCGGCTGGCCCGGTGAAAAGGACGGCGCTGTTGTCGTCCATAGCATCCAGCGCATCGTACTGTTCATCCAGGAACTGAGTGAGTTCTCGCTGCCTAGCATGGCGCATGTCGGAGCTGACGGAAGCGACCTCGAAGCGAGGCCGGAGTGAGCGGGCAACCAGAGTTGCCTGCTGAATGGTGAAGGGCGGCGTGGATACCCACGCCGGGTTCTTCGATGCAAGGTGCCGTCGTCCGGCGGCGAAGACGCGGCCAAGTGCAGTGCCAACATCAGCCAGGTCACCCATGTCGAGAAGCTGCCAGGCGTGCCATTCGGGGCTTGCGAGTAGCTCGGACTTCGCCCGCACATGGGTGAACCAGACCGCATGAAAGGCTGGGAAGCGCCTCGTGTCCACCGAGTGGGATCGCAAATAGTCCAAGATGCTGTACATCGCTTCGCCGGCTTGCTGGAATGGGCTTCGCGTTGTTGGCGGTTGAGCACCCAGATGCCAGGTGCCGTCTGCGTCCCGGCGGACGGAGCGGTGTGACTTTACTTCGATGACCAGGATGCCCTCACCGGGGGCGATGATGACAAAATCCGCCTCACCCTCCACCTGCCGCACGTGTTTGGCTATCGCCAGAGAGTGCATCGCGATCCAGCGATCCGTGCCGGGCGCGGAGGCCAGCGCGCGATAAACCGCCTGCTCGCCTGGAGGTGCCGTTGTTGGGAAGTAGGCCGGTATCATTCGAGCCATCGTCCACCACCACGATGGTCTTCGAACAGAACGCGGGTCTGCTGCACTGCGACAATCTCTTGCCAGGGTGAGATCGCCAAGACTCGTGTTGCAATCATGCCCCTGTACTTTGGGTCTGCCGACGACAATGCAAGATGACCTTTCACCATGAGACTGGTCAGGTCCGACGTTGACAGCACCTTCTCAAGTTCACTTCGCACGCTGTGACCGAGCTGTTGCCGCTTACGTCGTAGGTCTGTGGCCAACGTGAAGGCGGGTTGTTCATCAATGTCCAGCCACTTCAGCAGAAGACGGAAATCAGAGTTCCTCTGTGGCCTATCCAGAGTGGGGTCTATCCAAGCCAGAACTCTACCAGCCGCCTTGACCCCCAAGCCCCGGAGCTCCGTCTCGCATCCTTCGACACCGTATTGGCCGACACGCTCACCTAGAGCCTTCTTCCACTTAGCTTGAGAGTTTGCAATCTCCACGGCTCTCGCCCCAAAACTGTTGATGGCAGCCGCGTAAAGGGACCCTTGCTCACTTTCGCCGAGCCGCAAGAGTAGGTACACGCCGGGTTGGACCGCATTGATGGGCAGACTCACCACGCGTTCTTCAATAGCCTGGGTTGGCTCAATTGTCCGGACGCGCTCACCTTCGTCCAGGAACACAAAGTAGCCACCGGACAGATAAGCGCGCCGCGCCAGTGCTTCAAGCGGTCGCGGTATGCGATCAGGATTCGCCTTAACCGGCCAAACAGGCGTAGGCAGCATCATGTCCTCCGGAGGGGCCTGGGCAGACTCATCAACAGCCGGAGACTGGTTCACGGGGAAGACGTGCGTCTCGACACCAAATGTGCCTTGAGAGTACTTGGACAAGGGCGACACCGGAAGCGTCCTATCACTGAACCATTCCGGGAACAGAAAGGCCATACTTGAGCTAACTGGAGCGGTCACGATGGCCGAAGCAAAGAGACGCGGAGGTCCCACAGCGTATACCTGCTCGACCTCGCGCGGGAAGTGGATGAGTTCCCGAGCGGTCAGCACACCTACGCCGTTCGGATGTAGCCAGCGGGCCAAACGTTCTGCCGACGCGTTATTCGCCGCGACAACCAGACAATCACGTGGGCCAACCTCGTCGGCGGCCTGAAGGAGAACGGACCCGACCGATGGGTTCTCTTGGGCCAATCGTTGAGCTGCTTCAGCGAGGTCGGTCAGAGCCTGTTGCGCCTCAGGGCTAATTGCAGCGTGCAGCTTGCCCGCCTCCACCCCAACGGCACGGGCCGCCGAAAGCACGTAATCATCGCCGCAAACCCAGGGCTGCGGGTCGGTGAGCAACCGCCAGCGCAGAGCCTTCGCCGCACCAATCAGGTCCCCGAAGACCTCAAGACTGTCTTGAGAAACGACGAGGAGGCCGCGCAGCCTTTGGTCGAACACATGTCCCAGATGGTCGCCAACCGGCCATATCTCGATGGTTGACTCAAGCATGTCCTTGGCAATCCGGTACCGCTCATTCACCCACAGGATATCTGTCATCGCCGAGTCCTAAATGCCACGATTTCGACACCTGGCGGCGGTTGCCAGCCAAGATCAGCATCTGGACTCACCGGGTCACCCCGCGTATTGCGTCGCTGCACGATGAACTCAGCGGCCGCATCATCCATGACGCTTCGGTCAACCACCGCAATGAGTAGGGGTGCATCGACAAGGTCAGCGGCCTTGATTGCAGATGCACTATCGAGAATCACCGCTTTGAATGAGGGGCTCTCATCTGGATCGTCCGGAAGGCTGCCCGGCGAGATCAGCTCTGTTGCCCATGTAGCGACAGCACCTTGCCTCGGCAGGACGATCTCATGCAGTGAAGTCTGGCTCGGTGGCCTGCCAATCGTGTTGACGCAAACCGAGAGATCACTTAGCACTCCGGTCTTCGCACCAACAATGGCAAGCCCTTGAGGAGGTTGGCACAAGAACTGCAACCAACGATCGTCCCGGCTCATGTAGGGTCCGAACCCCGGAGTCTTGGGCAGCGCAGCAGCACACGGCACCGGCGTGAAGTCTGCCCCTATCACGGTCACAGCCTTGATCGCGTCAAAGAGAAATGTTCGCGCTCCGATGCGTACCCGGTTGTTGTCCAGATCGAGAAACTCATCCAGAATCACGTAATGATTGGTGACGAGGCGAATGAGTGAACCTGGCTTCAAGCCCTCAAGCCCCGTGCGGCAATCAATTGGTGTCGCCGGGATTGGGGCAGTTAACATCCATCCAGCCGCAATTAGACATGCCGCCATATCTCTGACTGGGACCGAGATAGCCACGAACAGCTGGTCCGACCGGGCCAGTTTGGTTGCATCAGATGCGTACCGAAACGCTCGCGCACCAAGCGCAACGAGCCTGTCCACCCAGTCGGTTTCGATGAACGGGCCTTCAGCGGACTGTGCGATTTGAAGCATGTCGCACCGCCGTCACGCCTGTGCCAAAACGTGACCAGCCGCCAGCGCGAGAGCATAGGCCAGCGGTGGTGGCACAGCGTTAGATACTTGCTGGACTTGAGCAGAAAACGGTCCGTAGAGTACGTATCTCTTCGGAAATCCTTGAAGGAGCATGGCTTCTAGGATGCTCAGGCGACGCTTGCCATTCGGGTGGACATGTATTTCGCGGTGACCATAGGCAACCGTCGGGCTTGGCTCATCCTCCTTTAGGCGTCTGAAGCTGCGACCGTCGCGTTGTTGCTCATCTGGATGAACAAACCGGTAAGATCGCGGTTGCATCGTCCAGTGATTCGGATGATACTTGTTCGGCGTCATCCCACGCGAAAAGTACGACGGCTCAGGTAACCTGCCGATGGCCTCGCTCACGGTCTTCTGTCCAGCTATTTGTCGCATTGGAGCGAACTCTTGGCAGGCCCTGGCTGACGCGAAGGCTGCTATGATAACGCGACGGCGGTGCTGAGCTACGCCAAAGTCATATGCGTCGTATTCATTCACGTTAGGCGATAGCCCAAGCTGACGAAGCTGTCGCAGTATGCCGTTGAAAGTGCGTTTATGCTTGTTGTCTCGAATGCCAAGGACGTTTTCGAAGACGATGAACTCAACAACGTACTCGGCCTGAAGTGCCTCAACTATCTTGAGATAGAGCATCGGGAGCTTGTTGCGAGGATCATTAGGCGTGGCATTGACGTTCGACCGCGAAAAACCTTGGCATGGCGGGCCGCCGATCACACCGATCTTCTCCCCATGGTTCAGCAGAGGGCGGATCCGTTCGATCAGCCCCTCTACGCCGAGCTTGACGAGGTCTGCCTGGATGGTGCAGGTGCCGGGGAACGCTTGCTTGTGAGTCTCGACGGCCCACTGGTCAGAGTCAACGGCAAAGACAACCTCGTAGCCAGCGTCAGCGAACCCCAGATCAAGGCCGCCGGCACCCGAGAAAAGACTCACAATTCTTGGGAGTCTAGTGGGGGCCGCGCCGCGTGTGGCCTCTTGGGCTTTGGACTGCATCGGCAACGGCACACCTACATTTTAGGTGCCCGCGAGCTGATCGTCCTGCATGCCCAGCGGCGTGGGACAGACAACGGTGGCAGCCCTGATCTCTCATTCAACCCACGGCCTGAGCGTCAAGTCCTGCTCTTCAGCCGTACCAACCGCTCAACCTCGCCAGCGATGTCGTGGGGATCGTCATGCGCCCAGAATCGGACAGGTAGCCAACCGTTGGCCTTCAGCATGTCCGATGTTTCCTGATCACGCTGCCTGTTGCGAGCGAGCTTGGGGTCCCAGTAGCCGCTGTTGGTTGCCACGCCATGCCCATGCTCAGGACACGAGTGCCAGAAGCAACCATCAATGAACACGGCAACATGCTGTCGCGGGAAAACTATGTCCGCCGTTCGGCGAAGCCCCTTCACGGGAGGAAAGTTGACACGGAAGCGAAAGCCATGAGCGTGCAGCAGGCGACGGACTGCTAGTCCGGAAGCGGTGTCCCTTGATCTGATCGCCTGCATGTTACGTCGCCGACCAGGTGAGACCTCGTAATCGGAGTCATCGGTCGCCGCCACACTCTCGATGATAGTGACTTCTGATGGCCTGTTGAGCAGAGACGACGATAGCGAGTCATAGTGGTTCTCATGTCGCCACCGAACTGGTCGTGGACTTCTCAAGCGGACACAGGGCTGGTTTCACAGTGACAAGGCGGGACTTGACGGGCGCCGTGTCTCGCTTTGAGCCATTCTTCCAGCAGACTGTGTTGCCTGTTCGGCGCTCACGAGCGCTCCTCGAACTCGGGTAGCGTGAAGCTGCTGAACCGGGTCCGTGGATGGCAGGCCGAGTGGTTGAGAACCTGCGATGTTCCAGCGTTCGCGGTAAGCGGCGACGGCCTGAACGGCTTGGTCCCATTGGCGAGCGGCATGGGCGTCGGCGGGACGCGTCCCAAGGGCGACGAGCCAAGACTCATGGTCGCGGACAGCTTGCTGAGCCAGTTCCTTCGCTCGCTGGCGCAGACGTGCCTCAATCTCCGTGAGGCTGGTCTTCATGTCGTCGCGGATGGGTCCGGTGGTTTGGGGCCCGAGTCCCAGGACGTACGGCTGGGAGGCACGGCCCCTTGTCGCACCGGGTCTGGGGTTGTCGTTGACGGCGTGAACTCGCCGGTAGAGTACTGCGGCGACATCGTCAGCGTCGTCGAGTGATCGGCTGGCTACGATGACCGGCAGGGTGCTCTCAGGTGTTCGTCCGGTGGCGGTGTCCATGCGGGCAAGTTCGCCGCACAGCGGGCCGTAGGCGTCAGATCGGCGTACCTGCTCGGCCTGCTCCTGGCTGAGTCCGCACTCGTCGATCAGGCTGGCCCACCGTTCGGCCATGGCGGCTTGGTAGATCTCTTGGTGCATGGCGACGAGGTGGTCGACGCGGTTCCACCGGTCATGCTCGTCTTGCTTGGCTTGGTGGGCGGACGGCTCGGCGCCCTGGTTGCGCAGCACGGCTTCGAGGACGTCGCGGGCGGTGGCCGGGTGGGCGGTGTGGCGTTGGTCGTCGGGCTGATCGAGGGCGACCCAGGCGTGGTTGTGCTGGCGGCCTCGGGTGAGGCCGACATACAGGTTCTCGCGCGTCATCGACTCGGTGACGAGAACGTGAGCCGTGTCAACAGTGATGCCTTGCGATCTATGTGCCGTGGCTGCGTAACCGAGGTCGAGCCGCTCGGCAACGTAGGGTGCTGGGAGGACGATGGAGGCTCCGAACCGGTATCCGGCCCGCCGGGCCGTGACCGATCCGTCGGTGTGGACTCGGGTGATGGTCCAGCGGTCGCCGTTGCGGACCCAGCCCGTCTTGCCTGCGACGATGCGGCGGTCGTTGAGGCGGGTGATCACAACATCGCCGCGCGAGGCGTGGCTTCCGTCTGCGAGCGTGACGGACGCACAAGCGTCGCTTGGCGGCAGTGCGTCACCTGGTGTGGGAGACGGTGCCGGTGTGGATACCAGCGAGGGTGTCGCCGCTGTTGCGAACAGTCGCCATGTTCGACGACGAGACGCTCCACAAGCCGTTGACCGTGACAGAGCAGGCGGCCTTGTATGCGGAGTACGAGAAGCTGTACGCCGCGCAAGCCCGGCTGCGCCAGGAGGCAACCCGCTTCGGAGCGGCCACCAATGGGCCGGATACCGGTTTGTCCGAATCCTCATCACCAGAGTCACCGACGGCGTTGCCGTCGCGGCAGGCGGCAGCGCTGGCGGTTACTGGCAAGAAGTCGGCCACCCGACTCGACCAGGTCCGCGACCTGCAACACCTGGCCGTCGATAACGCCGAGCCACCGGCGGTGCGTGGCCAGGCCGTCGAGGCGCTCGCACGGGTGGACGCCGACGGGAAGGTCAATCCGCGCTGGGAGCAGGTCAAGCTGGCTCAACTATTGGCGGTACTCGATGAGATCGTCGCTGATCTCGGCCAGGCTGAAGAGGTCCGGGCTGTCGCCGTCGATGCCGCGAGCCGGGCTCGCGACGCTGAGGCGACACCCGACGGGTTGCGGCGGGCGCGCCAGGGATTGGAGCAGGTTGCCCGTCTGCGTAAGCAAGCCAAGGCAGGTCGGCGAGCGGAGGCCGCAGCACGCCGGGACGCCGCGCAGGTGGCGCGGATCATCCGGGGCGAGATCGGCTGGTGGGAAATGTGCGAGCCAGACGACTTCTGGGCGCACGCCGACGAGTACACGAGGAACCTCGTCGACACGTACATCGCCGGGGTCCGGGGCTTCGCTGAGCGGGTTGACGCCGCGCGCAGCGCCGCCGCCGATGGGCATCTGGAGCCGGACGCCCACCTCACCGACGTGAAAACCGACGGCCAGGAGGAGCAGCGATGAGCGACGGACGACTCGACCCCGCCTACCCCATTGAGAAGATCGACCAGGCGGGCACGTTACGCACCGACGTGGGCGATCTCGGCCCGCTCGCCCAATCCATCGACCAGTTGGGGCTGCTCACGCCAGTGGTGGTCACCGCCGATGGGCTGCTGGTGTGCGGGAAACGTCGTCTGGCTGCCACCCGCCAGTTGGGCTGGACGACCGTCCCCGCCTGGATACCCGAACGCGTCTCGGGCGCGTTGCGGGTATTCGCCATGCGCGACGACCAAGCGCTCCGCCTGCCGCTGACGCCGCTGGATCAGGCCACCGTCTACATCGAGTACCGGCGGCTGTACGCCGAGCAGGCCCGGCTGCGCCAAGAAGCCAGCCGGTTCGGCAACCGCCTCACCGACGCGAAGCGGCTCGGGCGGCAGCTTCCGGCCCGAGCCCTGGCCGCGTTTCAGGTGACAGGGTCGCAGTCGTTCCAGCGACTCGACCAGATCGCCGACCTGCAACGCGTGGCCACCGATGACGCGGAACACCCCCTAACCCAGTGGGACGCCGCCCAGGCACTCGCCGCCATCAACATGGGCGGGGCCGTCAAACCGGCTTGGAAGCAAGTCAAGCTTCGCCAAGCCTCCATCGCTCTTGAGAACGCCGCTGTTGACCCACGGGAACCCGAGCCGGTCCGACAGGCCGCATCCCAGGCCATCGCCATCATCAACCAACAGACCGGCGACACGGACCTGCTCAAAGCGACCCTCGCAGCGGTCGGGAAAGTCGACGCCATCCGGTCAGGCATCCCGAAACCGCCGGTCCCGCCGCCCGATCCGCTCGCCCAAGTCCGGCGTCGCATCATCCAGGTGAAGCTGCGGCTCATCTGTGAGCACGGCTGGTGGGACCGCCACGACGCCGTGGCGTTCGGCCAACACGCCACCAAGGAGCAGCACTGCCTTCTGCACGTCCTTGTGGCCGGTTCTGCCCGGTTCGCCCGGTAGGACGCCGACACCAGGCCAACCCCGCCGGATGATCGGATTTGACATTGGCTGGTAAAGTCTGGCAGTCCATTTGATCCGGCTTTTCGCTTTTGTGTGGAGCGAAGAACGGCCTCGGCAAATTGCCGACACCGCTCAACACGTCCAACACCGAAGGGCAACCAGGCGGCATCGCCAAATTGGCGACACCGGTTCCGCAGAATCTGCGGAACCGCCCAACCGGCCAAAACATGGCTTCGCAGAATCTGCGAAGCCATGGGGCGCCATCGCGGTGGGGCAGATTCTCCACCACCGTTCTGCCACTCGTCACGCCTGAAGCTCCGCCATATCGCCTCGTCATGGCATCGGACCCGCAACCGTTGCGGCACCGATCAGACGCAGGACGCCACGGCAGTGCAACGGTTGCACCCCCGCTCCCACGATGCCAGCGCTGACCACCTTGCGGCTGGTGGTGCCCATTTGGCACCACCGCCGATACACCGTCAACGTCACGCCTCGCCCCATCTTTCACAAGTCGGGTGCGAAGGTCTTCTCCAGCAGGTCCGCCGTCACCGGGTTGACCATCTCAGAGCGGCGAATGTAGTGCTGGATCGTGATCTTGGAGTCCGTGTGGCCCAGCAGTTCGGCAGCCAGTTCGACGTCGGCGCAGTCGTTGATCGCTGTCGCCACCGTCCTCCGGAAGCTATGCGGCGTCACTCCCTCGATACCGGCCAAATCGAGCACATGGCGGAGTTGGCGGCGGACGTTGTTCATCGTCAACGGCGTCCCATTCCTGGATGAGAAAACCAGCGCATCAGGCGACAAGTCATCCATCCTGGCCAGCCTGGCCCGCAGGGCTTCTGCGGTGAACGACGGAATCGCGACCGTGCGCCGTGATCTCGCCGTTTTCGGGTGATCCTGACGGTACGGCGCCTCTCCGCGCGGCGTGACGATGGTGCCCCGGATCGCCACCGACGGACGCAGGCCGGTCACGTCAACGTCGCGCCGTCTGATGGCGAGGGCTTCACCGATCCGTGCCGACGTGCCCAGCATCACCTCAATGATCGCCGACAACTGGCCATCCGGCTTCGGACCTGATGTGGCGATGCCCGTCTCCCAGAAGCGGGTCGCCAGCCGGATCGCGTTCACCTCTGCCGGGGTCAGGGCATCGACCTCGTGCGGCGGCTTGTGCAGACGGGCGATGCCGTCCATCGGATTCCTGGGAATGATCTCGTGGCGCATCGCCAGGCCGAACGCCAGCCGCAGCACCACCTTGGCTTGGCGGGCCTTGTTGTACGACTGCTTCGCCAATGTCTTGATGAACTGGTCACAGCGCGCCACCCCGATCTCCCGCAGCGTCAGGTTGCCGAACGCGGGCAGCACCAACTGGCGCATGTGATAGGCGTACCGATCCCTCGTCTGCCTGGCAAGGCGGTCTTCAAGGTCGATGTCTTCCAGCCAATAGTCCACCAGCCGAGCGAACGTCGAATCCGCCGTCACCTCCAAGGTGCCCGGCTGATACTCGAACCGGCCCGCCAGCTTCGCCTTCAACAAGTCCTCGGCGGCACGGCGCGTCCCAGCAGTGGCCTGCACGTCCCGGCAGCGCCCGTCCCAATCCCGGAACTCCGTCCGCGCGCACACCTTGCCAGCCTTGGTGCTCTCGAAGCGGATGTCGCCGCAGGTTCCGATGGCCAGTCTCCGGCGGCTCATCGCGCGCCCCCGACCGGGGCGTCGTCGCGTCGGCTGGCGAGCCAGGCGTCCACGTCAGCTCGAGCGTACTTCAGGTGCTTGCCCAGCCGATGCGCCACCGGGCCTTGGCCTCGATTGCGCCAGTCATAGACCGTCGACTTCGACACCCCCAGGTATCCGGCGAGATCGTCAATCGACCACAACCGCTCCGCCATCAGTTCTGTGTTCCGTGCAGTACTCATGCGCGTCAGGTGCGCG
>WRFI01000016.1 GCA_009778875.1 Propionibacteriaceae bacterium
AGCTCCACCAAGTGGGTGGCTGGCGTCACTGCGGTCGTGCGGCATATGATGATCAGATGACACAGCTTTCCAATCCTGGGCGGTCGTTGGTTGCCATATCTGAGGCGCTGTTGCCGATGAAACCAAAGACCGGGCGGCGCCCCTTGGGCGCTCTCACGGTCCTTGCGGTGATCGCCGTCGGGCTTTTCACCGGCTGCAGCCCGGCGCCCACGCCACCGCCACCACCGGCTTCGGAGACGCCAACCGTACAGCCGTCCTCGACGCCAACGTCAACGCCAACGTCAACGCCAACGGAAGCACCATCCCCGACTGCGGAGCCGTTCTGTGCCGAGTTTTCTGACTCTGTACTCACGGGACCGGACTTCTTGGACCAGGTCATGCAGGTTGGATCGGCTAGCGACATTGCCATCGTGCTGGGGAACCTCATTTCCAGTTACCAGAAGGTGAGCGACCTCAATCCCCCGGCGAGCGTGGCCACCCCGCTCGGTGACATCATCACGCTCATGGGTGATCTCAAGTCAGTCGCCGAGAAGAGCGGCCTGGAAGCCATCCATACCAGGTGGTCAAAAGAACAGAGCCACCTCGAAGACCTGTTTGCCTCCTACAAGGCGGCTGGCACTGCTGTCTGTGGATAGACCATCCATCTGGCCGACCCGGCGTTGGCTGTAGCCGCACTTGGCGCCACACCCGAGCGTTTAGCCCATGACCCGGAGTTCTTCGGCCAGGTGTTTGAGTCAATGGTGGTTCACGACCTGCGGGCGTACGCTCAAGCAAACGACGGACGGCTATACCACTATCGCGACAACACCGGCTTGGAGGTCGACGCGATCATCGAGTACTCCTGGCGGGAATGGGCGGCGATCGAGGTCAAACTTGGCTACAAAGAAGTGGAGTTAGCAGAGCGCAACTTGCTCAAGCTACGCGACGAACGGGTTGACGCGGAGGTCGTCGGCCAGCCAGCCTTTCTCGCCGTCATCACTGGCACGGAGTATGGCTACACCCTTCCCTCCGGAGTGCACGTCATCCCGCTGGCCACACTCACCGTGTGAACCGGTGGACTGAGGTAACCCGGGCAAACCTTGGCTGGTTATGAAGCCGGTTGGGCGGCGTCATGGGAGACGATGACTCGATCGCGGAAGTCAATGAACCGACCGAAGGGCGCCCCGAGCAACTGAGCAAGTTCGTCCGCGCTGTCGACCCAGGCGGGAGCATCGCCCACGTCTGGCAGATCACTGGTTTCGTGGTTGTGATCGACAACGATAAGTGTCGGACCGCCTTGAGGATTGATGATGAGGAACCGGCCTGCCACGCACAAATCGTAGATGAACTCACATTCTTCGCGACCCAGATGGGCGTGCCAAATGCTGCCCGAGATGGGTCCATCCTTGTCAAGGGAATCGAGGTTCAGATCGGTATCGTAGCCGTCAAGCTTCAACCGGGAGCCATCCTCAGTCAGCAGGAAACAGCACGAGTCATCCTCGCTGAGGTGCAGATTGCGGTCAGCGAGGAATAGCTGCAATCCCTCACGGTCGCCGTCGCCCGGTTCTTGGCCGCCTTCGATGCGCAGGAAGGACAAGGAAAAGCCCATACCAGAACACTACCTCCCGCCGGACACCGTGGTCCAGCATATCCGGGCCATCCGTCCGTTGCCGGCCTACACCCTGGCTCCGCTGGGCAAGCGTCTGTTCGGACGCGACGAGTTGTTTACCGACCGCAGCGACATGTTTGTCATATCATTCCCCCGGTCCTCCCGCTACCATGGTCTGATGAGCTCAACGACTGTTGAACAGATCAACTGGCGTCGGCACCAGAGCGAGGCACTGGCGGCGCTGGCAGAGGCAACAAGCCGTGGGTGCAAGCGATCGTGGGTGAGTTTGCCACCGGGCGCCGGAAAGACTGCGGTGGGATGTGCCTGGGCC
The DNA here is from genome assembly GCA_009778875.1 of Propionibacteriaceae bacterium. GTDB lineage: Bacteria > Actinomycetota > Actinomycetes > Propionibacteriales > Propionibacteriaceae > WRGV01. The sequence goes on from WRFI01000016.1 coordinate 1,920, forward strand.
TTGAAGACAGGGCGAAAGACGGTCGTCTTTTCGCCCAATATCGCCATCCAACGGCAGTGGGTGTCGACCTGGCAGCGCTGGTTCTCATCATCTGATGTCAGCAAACCGCTCAGCTCTCGCGATTTGAGTGGTGCCTTCAACTCGCTGACCTACCAGGCTCTGGCCGTCTTTGATGCCGACGCTCATGAGGGTGACGGGCCGGACCAGCTGTTGTCAGGCACCTCGCCGCAGCCGCGCCACCTGACAACGCAGGAGCAGTCAGATTTATTGCTGACCTCCTTGCACCCCAATGGCCAGGCTTTGGTCAAGGCCCTGGCGGAGGCTGGTCCGTTGGCGATCATTCTGGACGAGTGCCACCACCTCCTTCAAGTGTGGGGTGAACTGCTGGTGGCCATCTTGCGCCGGCTTGACGACGTGGTCGTGTTGGGTTTGACGGCCACACCGCCAGAGCAAATGACGGAAGCCGAGGCTGCGCTGGTGCAAGAGTTGTTCGGTGGCATTTGTTACTCAGCTTCGATTCCCGCGCTTGTCAGGGAAGGCGATTTGGTACCCTTTGCCGAGCTGGCCTGGCTAACGACGCCGACCACCCAGGAGACCGACTGGCTGACGAGTGAAGCGGAGCATTTCACGCAGTTTCTGACCGATCTGATGGATCCTGAGTTTGGCTCGACTAGCCTGCTGAGCTGGCTGGATCTGCGATTCGTCCAAGGCCCCGATGGTGCCCCACCGGGCATGGTTTGGGAGGAGGTTGTGCGCTCGACACCAGCCCTCGCCGATGCCGTGTTGCGGGTTCACAGCGCCGGCCTATGCGAACTGCCACTTGGGGCGGTTGTGCGGCAACAAACCAGATGTGCTCCCACCGTCGACGACTGGATGCTGCTGGTTGACGATTGGCTGAGGAACTGTCTCAAGCCATCCGACAGTCCAGCAGATGCCGAAGTCATGAAGCAATTGGGTGCGACGATGGGCAGTGTGGGGTATCGGTTGACACGTGGGGGAATCCGGCGAGATGCCGCTCCAGCCGACCGCGTCCTGGCCCGCAGCGACGCCAAGGCTGAGGCGGCAGCCGTCATCGCCCAGCAGACGATAGCGGCAGATCCGTCAGCACGCATCCTTGTCCTCTGTGATTTCACTGCGGCTGCCGCCCTGCCGACCACGCTTGAGAACATCATGGTGCCAGAATCCGGTTCGGCCGCCTACGCGCTTGAAGCCCTTCTGGATGCGAGCCTTGAGCTGTGCCCACTGCTGGTCACTGGCACGGTGCTCGGTGGCAACCAAGAGGCGTTGATAGCACTCATTGCCAGCGTCAGAAGCTATGACGATCGGTTGGCTGGGCGCGCCCAGGTGGTTGAGTTCGATGGTGCGACTTGGAGCCAGATCATTGGCTGGACATCCGACGACTGGGTGCCAGCGGTCACCCGTTTTCTCGCTGAGGGCGGCACGCAGGTGCTGGTTGGCACGCGCGCGCTGCTCGGGGAGGGATGGGACGCCCGTCCGATTTCGACCGTGATCGACCTCACCTCGGCCACTACCACTGCCTCGATCGTTCAAACACGGGGACGTGCCCTGCGCACAGACCCAGCCAACCCCGACAAGGTTGCCACCACGTGGACAGTCGCCTGTGTCACCGACCGTCATCCGCTTGGCGATCACGACTGGCGCCGGCTGGTGCGCAAGCAGGCTGGCTGGTTCGCCGTCGACGAGTACGGCGATGTGATCGACGGTGTGGCCCACTGCGATGCCAACTTTGACCCGAGCAGCCCGCCTTCACCTGCAGAGTTCGACGCCATAAATACGAAAGCCCTCATCCGGTCACAGAACTATCGCCAGATCAGGGAAGCCTGGGCCGCTCTCGGCCCGGCGCCGACCGAGCCAGTAGCCACGCTGGATGTCCGGTCGGCCCGCCAATTCGGTCACGAGTTGCCCGATTCAGTTGCGGCGTTGATCTATCGACGCAACCTCCGACCGGGCATAATAGCTCGCGCCTTCCAGGCTCGCTGGGTGGTGACGGTGTGGCTGCTACTGCTCGGGCTGGCCGTCGTGAGTCGCGGCGCCTTGCCGACGCACGTCAGCCTCGTGACCGAAGTCAGCGTCGCGACGGGCGTCGTCGCATTGCTTGGCGTCGTCCTCGGCGCGCGACGGGGATGGCGGTTGCTCCGTTCGTTTCCGACGCCCAGCCTCGGCCAATTGGCTTCGGCTGTAGCGCAAGCGTTGCATGACACCGGGCAGATCCGCCCCACCGCTGCCGACGTGCTGGTGACGGTCCGGGCTGACGGAAGCTACCAGGCGAGCCTGCAGGGAGCGAACGCGGCCGAGTCGCAAGTGTTTGCGCTAAGCCTCGATGAGGTGATTGAACCCTTGGATTGTCCCCGCTACCTGATCAGACGCGGCGAGATCACCCACGGCCAGTCGAACGTTTTCCGTGCCGCCAGGGCCGGGTTGCTCGCAGTCGTACCCGATGTTGAGATTTGGCATGCCGTCCCAGCGGCGCTCGGCGACCGCCGTGATCACGCCGACGCTTTCGGCAAAGCCTGGGCCATTTGGGTGGGCGGCGACCCTCATCCAGTCTTCGCCGCCAGCCCTGAGGGCACCGGCATCCTGGCGGCCAATCGGGGCAGCGACCCCTTCGGCCTGGCTTCCGGTGCCAGGGCGCTGGTTCGCCGACGTTGGTGATCAGCTGATGCCAAACCCGGCTGCCAACTCGTAGAAGGTCCGGCCGCTCTTCTCCGTTGTCAGAATACCCTGGAGTTTCACCAGGTTTTTTCACTGTTATATCAGTGATGATGCTGAGAAAACAGCCGTGTCACTGATATACTAGTGACGTGATCAAGCGCGAATTGTACCTCGAACAGATTGACGACCTCATCGGCAAGGACATCATCAAGGTCATTACTGGTGTGCGGCGCAGCGGGAAGTCCGTCTTTCTGCGGCAGGTCATGGACCAGATCACCAGCCCCAAGAAGTGCTTCCTCAACTTTGAAAGCCTTGACAATGCCCCGCTGCTGTCCGCTGACGCCCTCTACCAGCATCTGATAGGAATCGCGCGCAGCGATGACGACAAAACCTACATTTTCCTCGACGAGATACAGATGGTTGACGGTTGGGAGAAGGTCGTCGCGTCCGTGAAAGCCGACGCCGATGTCGACGTCTACATCACCGGCAGCAACGCCAAGCTCTTGTCAGGCGAACTCGCGACCCTGCTGGCCGGCCGGTACGTCACAATCGAGATCTACCCGTTCTCCTATGCCGAGTATCGTTGCCAGCAGCCAGGCAAGTCATTCAATGATTTCATTGTCGAGGGGGGCATGCCGATGCTCGGCGAGTTGGGGGTCGGCCCAGCCAGCCGCGCAGACATTCTCGAAGACATGTTCAACTCTGTTGTCCTGAAGGACATCGTCGCCCGCCACAACGTGCGTGACACCGATCTTCTGGCGCGTCTGATCACCTATGTGATGAGTGAATTCGGCCGGGTGTTCAGCGCGAATAGCATTTCCAATTACCTCAAGACTGAGCGCCGTTCTTTCTCGAACGACACCCTCATGAACTACCTGCGCATGTGCCAGGACGCCTACCTGTTCGCGGCTGTGCCATTCCATGACGTCGTCGGGAAACGGCTGCTAAAAATAAACGAGAAGTACTACGTGGTCGACCATGGCCTTCGCAATGCCATCGTTGGTCGTGACGCGCAAGACATTGAGCGGGTGTTGGAGAATATCGTCTACTACGAACTGCGGCGACGGGGCTACTCCGTCACGGTGGGGCGCAACGGACCCAGGGAGATTGATTTCGTCGCCACCGCCGGCGCGGACGTCAACTACTTCCAAGTGTGCTATCTTCTGGGCGACGAAGACACGCGCGCCCGCGAGTTCGGGGCGTTCCGGGGAATCGCCGACAACTACCCCAAGTACGTCTTGTCCACCGATCAACTAGATTTTTCCCAAAACGGCATCATCCACCAAAACCTTGAGCAGTGGCTCCTCGGCACCATCAGCGTCGACGGAATGACGCTTCCGCCCGGATGGCGGAGAGTTCCGTCAGATGCGTTTCGGAACGAACTCGCCAAAGAGATCCATCCGGCGCATCCTCTGTACCAACAGCAATGGGTCGTCGTCGCTGATCATTGCGGCATATCGGATGACGTCTTAGTTCAGATGGGCTACGACCAGTTTTTGGTCGTCCATTTGACGTGGCGCGGTAGCGCTGAGTATGGCCAGTGGCCAACCATTTCGTTCCAAGGCACACTGGCACAGTTTCAGGCCTTCGCCCAGAACACTTAGTCCGCCCGCCCACGGACGCCCTGGCTCCGCAGGGGAGTACAATACAGTCAACAATGGAGGATGCATCATGAAACTTGACCTGAGCATGGTTGCCAATGAGTTTGACATGATCAGCTCGGACACCCATGTGTTCTACAACAGCGAAACCGGCGAGTTTGACTTTTACAACGAATATATGGAGATGGAGGATGGTGACCCTGAGAAGTTTGACGACGACGTGTGGATTGCCGCGCCAAGCCAGTGGGACATAAATGAATATCGCATGATGGAGCATTTTGTTGGTACGATAACTGATCCACGGAAAAACGAGATGCTCAGCGTGGCCATTGAAGGCAGAGGTGCTTTCCGTCGCTTTAAGGACACATTGTACAGAGTTGATTTGGTCGACGAATGGTACTCTTTCAGGCAAGATGCCTTCATAGACGTTGCCCGAGAGTGGTGTGAAGAAAACGGCCTTGATTATGTTGAAACCAAGCGCCGCGGACATGAAGACGACACGGATACCCCTGGGCGTGACCCCAACACCCTCGAAACTGAGCGATTGATTCTGCGGCCATTCACCTTTGAGGATTTTGCGGCTATCCAGTCTTGGGCGGGTAACCCCGCGAACACACGATATATGGCGTGGGGGCCAAACACAAAAGAACAGACCCTTGAGTTTCTTTCATCGACAAAGCCCGGCAAGGATTTCGCAATAGTACTAAAAGACGGCAATGTGGTCATTGGGAGTTGCGGAATATTTCCGAACGACGGAAATGACACGGCTGAAATGGGATGGATCCTGCACCTTGACCACTGGAAATGCGGCTATGGCACTGAGGTGTGTGGCGAGCTATTAAGATACGGGTTTGAAGACTTGAAGCTCCGTCGTATTTGCACCCCATGTGCTGCAGACAACTATGGCTCGTGCCGGGTGATGGAGCGCAACGGCATGCGTCGCGAGGCTCTGCACAAACAAGCATTTTGGGCACGAGTTGACAAGAAATGGATTGACGAAGCCGAATACGCACTCTTGGCCGACGAATACATTCGAAAGTAATACCGTACCTTCGGCCGATGTTGAGGTGCGGCTGATGATGGTAACCTCGCAAGATCACCTGCAATACGGTTACATTCTGAATAACCTGGCGTCTCGGCCGGATTGTGCTTGCGCACGCCGGATTTCTCAGAATTTTACCTAGATGTTAGAGATGTTAGGAGAGTCTCATGAACGCGACAATGCTAGCCGGTCGGATGAACTTCGCGACCGGGGAATTCGCAGTCAAAGAAGTGCCGGTGCCCCAGGCCGGACCGGGCGAGGCACGGGTCCAGGTCAAAGCGGCCGGCGTCTGCCTGTCGGACGTCCACCTGATCGCCCGCATTTTGACACCACTGTTCCTGAACGGCGACGAGGTCACCCTCGGCCATGAGGTGGCAGGCGTCGTCGAATCCTTGGGCGAGGGTGTGCAGGGTGTCGAGGTTGGCGCCCGCGTCATCGTCAACGCCGGCAAGGAACTCGGCGGGAATCTTTTGACCCTTGGCGTCGATTACGACGGCGGCTGGGCCGAGTACTTGGTGACACCGGCCGACACCTTGGTGCCCATCCCCGACAGCTTGCCCTTCGACCAGGCCGCAATCATTCCGGACGCCGTCTCGACCCCTTGGGGCGCAATCGCCTGGACCGGGAAGGTCAAGCAGGCCGAATCCGTTGGCGTGTGGGGAGTAGGCGGACTAGGAGCCCACGGCATCCAGTTGCTGCGCTTCGCCGGGGCGGCCCCGATCATCGCCGTCGACCCGGTGCCCGCCGCCCGCCAGCGCGCGCTTGACTTCGGCGCCGACCTGGCCCTTGACCCGTCGGCCGACGATTTCGATACGCAAATCAGGGACGCCACCGGCGGTGTCGGCATTGATGTGGCGATCGATTTCGCTGGAGTCGCCCCCGTCCGCAAGCAAGCATTGGACGTGTTGCGAATCGGCGGACGGCTGATACTGACCGGCATCAGCGGCGGACCGCTGACGGTCGAATCGGACGTCGTCTTTCAGTACACCCGTAAGCAAATCCTTGGTCACTACGGATCGGAACCCCGTCACGTGTCGGAGCTTGTCAAGCTGACAAAGCTCGGCCGCCTGGAGTTCAGTCGCTCAATCTCGAAGACGCTGCCCCTTGGCGAGGCTGCCCAAGCCGTGCATGATTTGGAAAACAAGGTGGGCAACCCCATTCGGATCGTCCTAATTCCCTGATTCCTCGCTCGGCTGGCCCTCAATTCCCCTCCTTTGGAGGGGTGGCAGTCGCGAAGCGACTGACGGGGTGGTCGGTCACCTTCCTGCACACGCCAAGAAAACCACCCCGGCGGCTCTGCCGCCACACCGAGGAGCAGTGAGCGCAGACGAGCTTGCTCGTATGCCGAACGCGACGAAGGTGTAGCAGGGAGCGAAGCGACCGAGTACCCCTCCCAACTAAGGAGGGAATTGTTGGTCCTCTAGAGGTGTGCCGCCCGCGCGATTGTCTTGGCCAGTGCGGCTGGCGCCGACCACATGGGCCAGTGCCCGGTTGGCAGGTCGACGTAGCAGACGTCGGTGAGATCGGCCAGCGGTGCGAACATGCCGCCACCGACCGCCATGCCACGGATTGCCCCGCTGGGCATCGAGCAGCACACGATGGTCGCTGGCACGTCATTGCGTCTGGGGTTCTGGAGCCTGACTGGTTCGCGCAGCGGGCCCGCCGGGTGCGGCACCGCCCTCGTCCGGAAACGGCGCAGCGCGCCCTCGCTCAGCCCGGCGAGGCTGGCCCCGCCCGCCTCAAGCTCATCCCAGGCGGGCAGTGGCACGTCAACTGTGGCCGGGTCAAGGTCGGGACGGGCGACCGTCCCATCGGCGACGGGACCGGAGTCGACGTACACGACCCGGCTCACCAACTCAGGAACCTGGTCAAGGACGGCGCTGGCCAGCATGCCCGCCCCACTATGGGCGACCAGCACAACCGGAGCGCCGACGTCGCGGACGGTCTTCAGCACCGCGTCAACATGATCGGCCAACCGGATCCCGTCGCGGCGCGTCGTGGGCGAGTCGAGCCCCGGCAAAGTGACGGGCACCGGGGTCAACCCGGCGTCCCTCAGATGCTGCGCGACCTCGTCCCAGGCCCAACCGCCCAGCCAAAAACCAGGTATCAGAATGACAGTGGATGTGTGTTTAGTGTTCATGCAGTCCACTTTGCACCCACTCGATGTCACCCCTATGTCACCATTTCCGGTAGATTTTTCGCTGTGAATCGCACCGACCGGTTGTACGCCCTGCGCGAGGAACTGCGCCGCGCCGGACCGGGGGGACGCACCGCCGCCCGACTGGCCGCCGAGTTCGAGGTCAGCACCCGCACCATCAAACGCGACATCTCAACCCTGCAGTACAGCGGATTCCCGGTGTGGGCCAGACCCGGGCCGTCCGGCGGTTATGTTGTCGACGCGTCTGCGACGCTGCCACCGGTCAACATCACCGCCGCCGAGGCGTCCGCCCTGGCGACCGCCCTCGCCGTATGCCACGAACAGCCGTTCGCCCGCCACGGCACCACAGCATTGACGAAACTATTGGCCGTCATGGACGGCCGCACCAGAGCGCAAACCCAACGCCTTTCGGAGAGGATCTGGATAAACCAGACCGATCAGCCAGTCCGCGCCAGGGTGCTCGGCCCAATCGAGCAAGGGTTGCAGGACCGCCGCGTCCTCAACCTGACCTACATCGACGAACAGCACCGCATCACCTCCCGGCGGGTCGACCCGCAGCTACTGGCCAGCCTGGCGGGCCACTGGTACCTCATCGCCTACTGCCAGCTGCGAAAGGGCATCCGGTGGTTCCGGCTCGACCGCCTCCAGCACGTCACCCTCACGGCCCAAACCGCCACCGACATCCCGCTGGACGAAATCGGCGAGCCCCCACCCACCGCACGCACCGTCGCCCCAGCGTCCTGACGGGTTAGCGGCCGTTCGGTTAGGCTTGCCTGGTGACCGACGCAACCAACCTGACTGGCCAGCGGTTCCTGGTCATCGAGACTGCCCAGATGGATGAAAGCAGCCAAGAACCGCGAGCGAGTACTCAAGGCCCTGGACAGGCTAGCCGAAAGCCTGGTTGACACGAGATCGGAGTTTTCGTCCACCTGAGCGCCGATATCGGTCATTTAGGGGACGAAAAGTCCGATCTCGACGGTCACTGCCCGCGCCCTGGCGAAGTCGACCGAGATGGCGTAGCCTGAAACTTCGCCACCGTCCAGAATGCAGTCGAACACCAGCCCACCCGATGTCACCCCTAGGTCACCATTTCCGGTAGGTTTTTCACTGTGAATCGCACCGCCCGGTTGTACACGCCAGACGAGGAACCGCGTCCCGCAGGGGAGATCATAACGGGCGCACTGGCCGACGGTGCTCGCTGCGGACGGTGCCACGCGTTCCTCTACCGCGAACGCGGCGAAGCAAGCAAGATATGCCCAAAGTGCGGTGCCAATAACCTCATATCGCGGTGGGACATCGATCGGTCGTCGATGCATCCCGAGATGAAGGTGCGAATAGCGCTCGTGGTTGCCTTAATCGTGGCGGTGAGCCTGGTGGTTACGATGGTCGTCGTCCGCCTAGCCAACCCCATGGTTTGGTCGGCTACGATTTCGACTCAGGAGGTAGGGCAATGCGATGGCGACGCCGCCTTCGCGTCGGCAGTGTCGCTTTCCGACGGATCAATTGTGGCCGTTGGCCTTGTTTGCCAGAACTCCCCCGACCAAGCGGCCGTCGCCGCGGCCTGGACGAGTGACGGCCGTCTGCTTTGGGCCCGGGCGTACCGTGACGGCGGTTTGCGGTCGTTCTCGTCTGTCATCTCAACCAAATCGGACGACGTCGTGGCGGTGGGCACAAGTGGCAAAACTGGAGATGGATATCGCGGAGAAGACGCCGCTGTGGTCGAGCTAACGCCGGCGGGGGATGTGGTCTGGGCACACACCTTCGGCGGCAGCGGCGATGACACTTTCGAATCTGTGGCGTTGGCTTCAAACGGTGATCTTCTGGTGGTTGGCGGCACGAACTCACCCGACGGAGACTTCCCGACGCCATACCAGCCGGCACCGATTTACGAAAATGATGCCGTTGTGGCACGCCTGAGTGCCACCGGTCAGTTGCTCTGGGCCAAAGCGGTCGGCGGCAGTAGCGACGATTGGTTTTACTCTGTTGCCGTGGCGGCCGATGGGGAGATCATTGCGGTCGGCGACACGATGTCCACGGATGGGGACTTTCCGCAGCACGGGTGGTGGGACTCGGACGACGCAGTTGTCGCGCGATTCAGTGCTGACGGCGAGTTGGTGTGGGCCCGCACGTACGGCGGCTACAACTGGGACCATTTCGATGCCGTCACCCTTGGGTTTGGCGACCAATTGCTGGTCGCAGGAGGAACCAATTCGACGGATGGTGACTTTCCCACAAGTGACCCGAACGGAGATGCGGTCTGCGCCTTACTGACGGCTGACGGCGATATTGTCTGGGCCCGAACCTATGGCGGCACACTCTACGACAGTTTTACATCCATCGCGGTGCCCGACGCCAGTTCCATCCTGGTCACGGGAGTGACCGAGTCGGATGATGGAGACTTTCCCACATCGCATCAGGGCAGGGGCCCACTCTCAAGTGGGGCGGTGATCGCCAAACTCGATTCGGACGGAACACCTGTTTGGACGAAGGCTTTCGAGTGTTCTTGGTCCTGCGGTTTCAATTCGTTTGTCTCAGTGGCCCCAGGCGTTTTTTTGGTCGTTGGTTGGGACAAGGCCCGAGACGGCGAATTCACTGTCAGTCACACCGCTGCCGTCGCCGCGCGAATCACGATGAACGGGCTCTTCGGGCCGCGCTAGCACTGGCCCGGCACGTCAACCGTTCCCGAACTGAGGGCGATGCGGGCGATCGTCCCATCGGCCACCGAGTCGGCCAGCCTGGCGGGCCACGCCGCCCGCACCGCGTACGACGCTGGTTGACACGAGATGGGAGTTTTCGTCCACCTGAGCGCCGATATCGGTCATTTAGGGGACGAAAAGTCCGATCTCGACGGTCACTGCGCCTGAGTTCGCGGAACTGTCAGGACGCCGAACGGGAAATTAACGACACCGCCAGGTCGGGGGAATCTTTTCCAGCCAGACGGAACACCGAGGTGGTCTGCCGGTTCGACACCGACAAGCCCAAACCGTCCGTGTACTCGCGCAATCCGATGAGCTTCGCATAGAGAAACTCCAAGCTGCGCTGGTGGCCGATGAACACCGTCCGCGTCGACGTCACAACCAACTGCCCGGTGTCCTGCACGGCGGCATGCGTGCCGACAACGACGCTGTGGCCGCGCATTCCGCCGGTGCGCAGCCGCACACCATGCCCCAGCGGGAAACTAAGCCCGGCCGCACCGCCCTGATACTCCCGCTGGACCTCCTGCTTGAGCAGTTCCGCCTGGAAGACGCCGTGGACGACCTCGCCCGGCTTCAGCAATAGCTGCACCCCATTCGGGTTGACGACCGGCAGCGCGTCAGCCGCCGGACGGCTCGACGCAGCAACCACAGCTTGGCTGCCGGGGGACGTCCGCGCGGGAGCGGGTGCGGCGCGCGTCTGAACGGCTTGCCGGTTGACCGTCACCACCTGGGCCAGCCATCCTGCCAAGGCTTGGAACCCCGGCCCGGCCTGGGCATCGAACGCGACATCGACGCGCTCGGGCGGCACAACCAGCCCGCCCGGCTGGGCCGTGGCGGCAAACATCATCGTCAACACGCCGCCGCCGTCCTGGGACGAGTTGATCTGTGCCTGCGTCAGTGACGACAGCGGCAGCACCATCGCGGTGGGGGACGCCGACGATCCGACAGCAACGTTTTGCTGATCGACATCCAGCCAGGCGTTCGTCCCCGCATATCTGGTCATCGTGCCCGTCCTCTCAACGCGATCAACTCTAGCGCCCGTCGCGGACATCGCAGGCTGGTTCCGGCCGGGCCGGTTCAGTTCACCAGGTGCCAGCCTTGGTCATGGCGCTCAATTCGGCAGGCTCGCAGGCCGACCGGGGACGGCCCGACCCCGGCGTCAGGGTCGTACACCTCAACGGCGTATGGCCGACTACCCGAGATCTAGAACACAGTCTCCAAAAAGAGCCCCTCGTGGCAGACTTGAAGACATGTGTGGCAGATTCGCTGTCCCGGACGCGGACGGCATCATTGATGTGTTCAACATCCGCGTCGTCACTACGCGCATCGATCCGTCCTGGGATGTCCGGCCAACCCAGCAGATCGGCATCGTCGTTGAGGACGCCACAGCCGCCGAACGCGACGGCCGCGAGCCCGTCCGCGAACTGCGCGCCGCCCGCTGGGGCCTGGTCCCCTCGTGGACGAAAACCCTCGACAAGCGGATGCTGCTCATCAACGCCCGCTCCGAGACGGTGATCTCCAAGCCGAGTTTCCGCTCTGCCGCGCGCCTTCGCCGCGCCCTGATTCCAGCCAGCGGCTACTACGAATGGGCGCACAACCCCGACGGCACGAAGACGCCGTTCTTCCTCCACGCCCCAGACAGCCCGATCATCGGGTTAGCCGGGCTGTTCGAGTGGTGGAAAGTGCCCGACGGCATCGAGCTCTCCGGCGTTGAGGACGGCTGGCTCTGCTCGGCGACGATCATCACCCGCCCGGCCGTCGACTCCCTCGGCCACATCCACGACCGCATGCCCGTCGTTGTGCCTCAAGATATGCACGACGCCTGGCTCGACCCCGAGGTGACGGACGGCGACCAGGTCGACGCGCTGCTGCACTCCATCCCCGACCCAGCGCTGGTGCCCGTTCCAAGAGCGCCAAAGTGAGTTGCAAGGCTCCTCATTTTGGGGGTTCCCCGCATCATCACGCCGACGGCAGGCTACATGCGTTGTTGGACGGGGCGTCGCCGTCGGTGATGTCGAGGTATTCGGGATGTCGCTCGATCCAGCCAGCAACGAACGGGCAGACCGGCAGTGCCTTGCGCGTTCCGTCCGCCCGCACCCTGTCCATCGCGAACCGGACGAGGGCCGAGCCGACGCCGCGCCCCTCAAAGGCCGTCTCGACCTTGGTGTGGGGCAACACCACCTGTGTGGGCGTCAACTGGTATTCGCAAACTCCCGCCAAGACACCGTCAACTGTGGTCTCGTAACGCCCCCGCTCGGGCACATCAACAACAACAATCCCGCTCATGCCTTTGATGCTACCCGACACTGCGTTGAGTTCGGGGTTTACTCTTGCCGAAGAGGCTATGCTGACGTGGTGACTAGGAAAGCAGTGGTCCAGCCATGACGGGCAGAGCGTGGGCACAGCCCATTGTGACGGGCAGCACCGTCATCTTCGACGCGCTTCGCGAGTGGGTGGACGAGGTGGCCGCCTGGACGCGGCCGAGCGCCATCGATTTCTGCGACGGCTCCGACGAGGAGCACCGGCGCCTCATTGCGCACGACGTCCTGCAGGGCACCCTCATCCCCCTGAACCCGGCAATCCGGCCCCGCTCCTACCTGTGCCGCACCGACCCGACCGACGTCGCCAGGGTCGAGGACCGCACCTTTATCTGTTCACCAGACGAGAGCGACGCCGGGCCGACGAACAACTGGGTCGCTCCGGACGAGATGAAACAGACCATGGCGGGCCTCTACCAAGGCTCCATGTGGGGACGGACGATGTACGTCATCCCCTTCTGCATGGGCTCGCTGGACGCCGACGACCCCAAGTTCGGCGTCGAAATCACCGACTCGACGTATGTGGCCATATCGATGACCGTCATGACCACCACCGGCGACGCCGTGGTGGCCGAGATGGTGCGCCGCTCAAACCTGCTGGGACACCCCGTCAGCTTCGTCAAATGCCTGCATAGCCGGGGCGTGCCGATCGAGCCAGGCACCGAGGACGCCCCGTGGCCGCACAACGCCACCAAGTACATCAGCCACTTCCCCGCCACCCGTGAGATCTGGAGTTACGGCTCCGGCTACGGCGGCAATGCCCTGCTTGGCAAGAAGTGCTTCGCCCTGCGCATCGCCTCGGCGATGGCCCGCGACGAGGGCTGGCTCGCCGAGCACATGCTCATCCTGCGCTTGACAAGCCCAGCTGGGCGCACCTACCACATTTGCGCGGCCTTCCCGTCGGCGTGCGGCAAAACCAACCTCGCGATGATCACCCCGACCCTGCCCGGCTGGCGGGCCGAGACGATCGGCGACGACATCGCCTGGCTTCGCCCCGGCCCGGACGGACGGCTGTGGGCCGTCAACCCCGAGCAGGGGTTTTTCGGCGTGGCACCCGGCACCAGCGACGAGACAAACCCCGTCGCCATGCGCACCGTCGAGCGCGACACCATCTTCACCAACGTCGCACTGACTAACGACGGCGACGTCTGGTGGGAGGACATGACCCCCACCCCGCCCGAGCACCTCATCGACTGGCACGGCAACGACTGGACGCCCGACTCGGGCACCAAGGCGGCCCACCCCAACAGCCGGTTCACCACGCCGCTGAACTGCTGCCCCACCGTCCCGGCTGACGTGCCGCCCAACGGCGTGCCCATCGACGCGATCATCTTCGGGGGACGGCGCGCCACCACGATTCCCCTGGTGGCCCAGGCCCGCGACTGGACGCATGGCGTCTTCATGGGTTCGACGTGCTCGTCGGCGACGACGGCAGCAACGATCGGCGCGGTGGGCGTGGTGCGGCGCGACCCGATGGCCATGTTGCCGTTCATCGGCTACCACGTCTGCGACTATTTGCAGCATTGGCTGGACGTCGGTTCGGCGTCCACCCCCGAGGCGCTGCCGAAGATCTTTTACGTCAACTGGTTCCGCAAGGACGCTCAGGGCGCTTTCATGTGGCCCGGTTTCGGTGACAACGCCCGGGTTCTGAAGTGGATCACCCAACGCATCGACGGCGACGTCCCGGCCCTGGAATCCCCCGTTGGCTACCTGCCTTACGCCGAGGATCTGGACGTCAGCGGCCTGGACATGCCGCCCGACCGGCTGGTTGAGCTGACGCAATTCGATGCCGATGGTTGGGCGGCCGAGGTGCCTTTGATCGAGCAGTGGTACGACTCGCTGTCAAGTGACGGAAAGCCCGTCCCGTCAGAATTGGTCGACGAACTGACACGGCTCGCGGACGGGTTGAGTTAATCAGGCAGTGAGGAGACCCATGAAACATCTGCTTGTACGTGTTGCCGCCGGGGCATCTGTCGCGGTCGTCGGGGTCCTTGGTGGGTGTTCGGCCTCGGCTGGCCCGACGTCACCCACCACCAGCAGCGTTCCCGAGTTGACCTCGCCGACCATTCCCCGGGGGACGGGTGCCGACGGCACCTATACGGGGGACGCCGTCAAGACCCCGCACGGCAATGTGCAGGTGGAGATCGTCGTCGCCGACCGTCAGATCACCGACATCCACGTGGTGCAATGCCCATCCGACGCCCAGCGCAGCAAGGACATATGCCAGCAGGCGGTGCCCACCCTGGTGTCGGAATCGTTGGACGCCCAAAGCGCCAACGTGGACGCCGTCAGCGGCGCAACCTACACCTCGGCTGGCTACAAGCAGTCATTGCAATCAGCCATCGACAACTCAGGTCTGTGACTATTCCCCCTGCGGAGGGGAATTGACCACGGAAAATTCCCCTCTGCGGAGGGGTGGCAGTCGCGAAGCGACTGACGGGGTGGTCGGTCACCTTTCTGCACACGCTTGGAAGACCACCCCGTCGGCTCCGCCGCCACCCCTCCCCAGAGGGGAATTCCGTGGCTCCGGCGCTGCACCCCTCGCGTCAACCACCCCGTCGGCTCCGCCCGCTTGGTGCTACCATAAACACTGAGGAAATTTTGGCGCCAAGGGGCGGGTGCAAAAAACGATGTGGTTTTCACACAGTTCTGGCAGGGGATTCAGATCATGTCGATGGTTCGCCGTATTGCGGCAGTTGGTGCCGCCACGGTCCTGGCTTGCAGTTTCATGATTGGCGGCGCGGCGCCCGCGCATGCGGCCGACTTGGACGCCACCCTCGTGAGCATCACGACCGACACCACCCCATTCTGCAGTGACCCGGTGCCTTACACCTCGGGTGGGGCGGTACCCACCTTTGAAACCGACCAGGTTTTTTGCCTGACGATCACGATGCAAAACACGGGCGCGCTGACGTGGGACATGCCCGACCCGACCCAGCCGCTGGTGTCCTATCTGACCCGCAACCCCGACTTCAACACGGATTTCGGCCCGTTTTACCTGTCTGCCGGGCAGGGCAGCGTCATCGCGCCGGGCCAGAATCAGGCAAACATTTCCGGCTTGCGCGCCCCGTCCACCCCTGGCACCTACACGATGACGTGGCAGGCAGCCAATTGGCGGAGCATCCCCAATGACCCGTCCAGCGCCGTATTCTTCGGGCCCCAGATGACCGTCACCGTCAATGTGGTGGCCCGGACGACCCAACCGCCACCCGCCCCCGCCAAGGTAGCCGGCGTAGTCGACGCGTCTGACTTCCAGTATGTCGGCAGCTTCGCCCTGCCGGATGTGCCGACCGCCAATAGCGACGAGAAGACTTACTTCAACAGTGGGCTGACGCTTCGCAACGTCAACGGCGAGGAGCGCATGATTCTGGCGACCGGCACGTACGACCAAACTCTTTATGAGGTGGCCGTCCCGTCACCGGCAAAAATCGTCGGCAGTGACATCAGCAATGTGCCGGTCGCGCCGTTGCGCACCACCTTCGGCCCACTGCCCATCGTTCCGGACGCCAATTCCAACGGCACCATGTGGTACGACCAGGCCAACGATCGGCTCTACTGGACGAACTACGTCTGGTACACGGCCCAAGTGGCGCAAACCAACCCCACTTTGCAGGCGGGCAGCATCGCCAGCGGCACCCTCGTTAAGACGGCCGACTGGTACGAGCCGGACCCTCGGTCTACCCCGCAGTCGACATTCTGGGGCGGAGTGACGCCCATACCGCAAAGCTTCGCCGACCAATACACCGGCGGCAAGACAATCGGCCTGGGTTTCGGCGGCAACAACTATTCCGCCGCCAACAGCCCCGGGCCGGCGCTGGCGGCCGTCGAC
>WRFI01000017.1 GCA_009778875.1 Propionibacteriaceae bacterium
ACCCGTCTGATACCGTGCTCGGCCGAACTGGGCGGCAAGAACCCGATGATCGTGCTGGCGGACGCCAACATGGACTACACCGTTCGCGGCGCCATGCAGTCGTGCTTCTCGACGACCGGGCAGTTGTGCGTCAGCATCGAGCGCATGTACGTGCACGAGTCGATCTTCGACGAGTTCGTGGCCCGCTTCGCCGAGGCCACAAACCAGTTGGTCGTCGGGGTGGGTGACGGCTGGGACGTCGACCTCGGCCCGCTGATCTCGGCCGAGCATCTGGCCAAGGTGCAGGCCCACGTCGACGACGCGGTCGCCAAGGGCGCGACGGTGGTGACGGGCGGCAAGGCCCGTCCCGACCTGGGGCCCACCTGCTTCGAACCGACGATCCTGACGGGCGTGACGGACGACATGGACCTGTGCCGTCAAGAGACTTTCGGGCCGGTGGTTTCCGTCTACAAGGTGAGCAGCGACGACGAGGCGGTGGCCCGCGCCAACGACACCGAGTACGGCCTGAACGCCTGCGTTTGGTCGGCGTCCACGGCCCACGCCTACAAGGTCGCGAGGCGCATCATGGCTGGCACGGTCAACATCAACGAAGGCTATGCCGCCGCTTGGGCAAGCCATGACGCCCCGATGGGCGGCATGGGCGTCTCGGGTCTGGGACGCCGTCACGGCGCCGAAGGCATCCAGCGGTTCACCCAACCGCAGAGCGTCGCCACGCAACGCCTGCTGCTGCTGGCGCCGCCACCCGGCGTTCCGCGCGAAGCGTACGTCCAATTCATGGTGCTGGGCGGCCGCGTCCTGCACCGTCTGCCAATCGACTGGTGCGCCCGCGCCTGGACGTGGTGGAACGAACTATTAAAGGAGAAATCATGGCCAAAATGACATTTGAGGGCACCCGTGTGCTGGTGACCGGCGGCGGGTCGGGCTTCGGACGCTTGATCGCCTGCGGCGCGGCCCAGCGTGGCGCGGACGAGGTGATCGTCTGGGACTTGAACCGAGAGCGCGCGGACGCGACGGTCGCCGTCATCAAGGGGCACGGCTGCCAGGCCCGGGCCATTGCCGTGGACGTCACCGACCGTGGCGCGGTCGAGGCGGCGGCCGCCGAGACCGGCGATATCGACATCCTCGTCAACAACGCCGGGGTGGTCTCGGGACGTCCCCTGCTGGAAAACAGCCCTGAGTCCATCGAGCGCACCCTGCAAGTGAACCTGCATTCACTGTTCTGGGTGACCCGCGCTTTCCTGCCCGGCATGATCGAACGCAACTGGGGCACGGTGGTGACGATTTCGAGCGCCGCCGGGCTGATCGGCCCGGCCCGCATGACCGACTACGTCGCCAGCAAGTTCGGGGCGTTCGGGTTCAACGAGTCGTTGCGCAACGAGCTGCGGGCCGAGGGCAGTGCCGTCAGCACCCTGGTGGTGACGCCGTTCTTCATGAGCACCGGCATGTTCGACGGGGTGAAGACCCGCTTCCCGATCGTCTTGCCGATCCTGCGCCCGACGTATGTGGCGGCGGCGACGCTGAATGCGATAGAGAATGGTCGCTCGGCCCTGGTTGAGCCGTGGTTCGTCAACACCATCCCCTCGCTGCGCCTGCTGCCGGTCAAGGTGTTCGACACCGTCGCCGACCTATTCGGCATCAACAACAGCATGGACGACTTCCACGGCCGCAAAGGCGACCGCGTGTAGCGTTAAGGCTCCAGCGCATCGATCGGTACGACCACCACGCCGTCATTGCGCCGGTGCGCGAAACTGTCCATACCGGTAACCACCACCAAAGCGGAAGGCGGCTGCTGCCCTGCTGCCGTCATCTTCCGCGCCAGCCTCAGAAGGGACTCGGCCCCCGGCTCAACCCCGTTGTCGGTCAGCTTCACTTCGATGCCCATCCAGCGGCCGTCTCCAGCCGCAATGATGGCGTCAACCTCAAGTCCGGTCTCATCCCGGTAGTAGAACGCGCCGGCGCGTATGGCTTGCGCATAAACCAGCAGATCACGCAGGCACAGGTTCTCGAACAGGAAGCCCAGCGTCTTTCGGTCAGCCGCCAGGCTGGCGGACGTCGCCCCGACACCGGCCGCAGCCAGCGACGGGTCGCAAAAAACCCGCTTCGGACTCGACCGCAGGCGAACCGGTGACCGAAGCGCTGGTGCCCAGGCAGGGATCTCGTGCAGCACATACAGTCGCCGCAGCACATCCAAATAGTCGGCCACCGTTTTCGCCGAGACGCCCTCACCCTCAACAGCCACCATGTCGCGCGCCAAGGTGGTGTTTGTCACAACGGTGGCGGTGTTGCGGGCCAGTGAACCCAGCAGTGCCATCACGCGGGCTGGGGCGCGTCTTGTACCGTCGATGGCGGTGGCGTCGGCATAAGCGACCGATTGCAGATAATCGAAGGGCAGCCGGGCTGCTGCGTCAAACTCCATGCCCCGGGTGCCAGGCCAACCGCCTCGAAGTATCGCGCCGGCCAGGTCGCTGAATCGCCAACTTGACGTGATGGTTGACGGCGTCTCGCCGTCCAGGAGTGCGCCCAGCGAGACACCGCCACCTGTCAGATCCGCTTCCCACATGGTCATCGGCCACATCCGCACCCGGGCAATCCTGCCGGTTCCCGAGTGCGACACCACGCCATCGCGGGGAGTCGCAGATCCTGTCAGCAGGTACTGCCCTGGGCCTGGCGCCCGGTCAACGGCCATGCGAACGGCATCCCAAAGCCCCGGTGCGTCTTGCCATTCGTCAATTAGCACCGGCTGCTCGCCCGCCAGCAGTGAGAAAGGATCGGCCACCGCTTGGCGCCTGATGAGATAGTCGCCTGTCGGATCGCCCACCCAGATCGCGGATCGGGTGTGTGTCATGCCTGTCCACGTTTTGCCACACCACTTTGGGCCCTCCAACAGCACGGCACCCGAAGCATTCAGAGCGTCGCGAACAGCGCCGTCAACCAACCGGGGCACGTAGGCACCTGGAGTTCGCATCATCCGCTCCAATCACGCAATACGAGAAGTCTACTTCCCGTTTTACGTGAAGTCCACTTCGCGTAAAACGGGAAGGACAGGACGTCATTTGTGGCGTCCCCAGCACGTCATTTGTGGCGTCCCCAGCACGTCATTTGTGGCGTTCTCAGCACGTCATTTGTGGGGGCGGCGAGGCTGAACGCCATCGAGAGTGGCCGCTCGGCCCTGGTCGAGCTGTGGTTCGTCAACACGATCCTGTCGCTGCGCCTGCTGCCGGTCAAGGTGTTCGACACCGTCGCCGACCTATTCGGCATCAACAACAGCATGGACGACTTCCACGGCCGCAAAGGCGACCGCGTGTAGCGCTCAGCCCGAGATGAACCCGCTGACATCGAAGTGGACGTGGGTGCGTCCACGCTCTATTTCGCCCAACACCATCGTGACGAACTGGGCGGGAGTCATTGCCCCACGTGTTGGAGTTCCGCCCCGCTTGAGTCGTTTCTCCTGGTCAGCCGCCAGTTCAAGCAGTGGCGGATCGACAGTCACAACGTGGACATCCCGCAATGTCGGGGCGGCACGCAGGCTCTGCTGGATGTCGGACATCTGCCGGTAGAGCGGTTCGAGCGCAGCCGCCGTGGCTGGGTTGAGCGACCGAAACGTCAAGCCCACCGTCATGAGCACCAGCGTCGCCTGGGGTTTGCCCAACAAGAAACTGGCTGACACTACCTCAACGGTGGACGTGAGATTTCGCGTCACCGCGTCCGCCAGCGGCTCGGTTCCAAACAGTTTGGCGACGCCAATGGGTGGCACGCCAACGTTGTTGATGACCCAGTTGATGCCCGGGTATTGGCCCTGGATCCGCTGAGCGCAGGTATCGCTGCCGCGCCGGTCAAAGGCACATTCAGCCACCGCGACCGGCAACGCGGCGGCCACGGACTCAAGCCGCTTGCGGTCACGTCCGGCAACGATAACGCTGTTGCGCCGCGCGACAAGTTCGGCCGCCAACGCCCACCCAACCTCAGAAGTTCCGTCGGTGATGAGCACTGTGTTGCCCGTAAATTGCATGCTGCTCTGACTCAAAAGCCCGTATTTCAACCTAAATTCTTCTGACGCATCTTTGAAGTCTTGTTCTCTTTGAGCACCTGAATGCATCTGTCAAGCATAGGGCAGAGCCACACCATGCACAGGCATCTACTTCCCGTTTTGCGTGAAGTCCACTTCGCGTAATGCAGGAAGGACAGGACGTCATTTGTGGCGTCCCCAGCACGTCATTTGTGGCGCCGCAGACGCGTATCGTTGAATCTGAGATAGGAGCTTGAGATGACCGTATCAATCGACGTTTCCTGGCAGCTTGACGACATCACCATGGAGGGCACCATCACGCGCCCCGATGGCGCGGGGCCGTTCCCCGGCGTCGTCCTTGTCGCCGGATCGGGTCCGACGGACCGCGACTGGTGCTCGCCTCTGCTGCCCGGCACCAACGGCGCCGGCAAGCAGTTCGCCGAGGCGCTGGCTGATGCCGGCATCGCCTCGATGCGCTACGACAAGCGGGCCTCCGGCCCGAACGTCATGGCGAATCTGCCCAAGCTGATCGGCCACATCAGCATGCAGTCGCACCTGGAGGAACTGGCCGCCGCCGTGCAGGCGTTCGTCGCCCAAGGTTTTGTGGTGGCGTCCAAGATCATCGGTCTCGGCAACAGCGAGGGCACGCTGCACGTGCTGCACTACGCGGCGTCCAACCAGGCGACGCCGTTTGCCGGCATCGTGCTGGCCGCCCCGCCGGGACGCCCCGTGCGCGACCTGGTGCTGATGCAGTTCGGCTCGCAGGCGGCGCTCATCCCGGATGGGGACGCCCTGATGGAAAAGGTTCGCGAGGCCTGCGCCCGCTACGATTCCGGCCAGCCGATGGACCCAGACCCGTCGCTGCCCGAGTCGGCCCGGATGACGCTGCTCAGCTTCGAAACCCCGGTGAACCAGCCGCTGGCGCGCGAACTGTGGGCCGAATCAGCTTGCGACACCCTGCCGAAGATCACGATCCCGACGCTGGTGCTGATCGGCGGCAAGGACGTGCAGGTCGACCGACAGGCCGACGGCGACCCGCTGCAGCAGTGCGCCGCGGGGATGGCCAACGTCACCTTCGCGTTCCCGCCCGACGCCAACCACGTGTTCAAGCACGAGACCCGTTCGGTCGCGGAAGTGCTGGCGGCCGGCACCGGCTACAACGACTCAGACACCCCGCTTGACCCAGACAGTCTGGCGACGATCCTCGACTGGATCAATGCCGTCGTCCTCCCCTGACCTTAAGCAAGCCTGGATCCGACTTGCACAAAAAGCTGGGTTTGGTAGTATCATTGTTCACGCAGACAGTGCTCTAGCCCCATCTACTACCCCCCAACGTCTGGGGTCAACACGTCCGGTTATGCCGGAGCCTGTGAAGACATTGCTATGTAGCGCCACAAGAACGATATGTAGTCAATAAGGAACCTGCCCTCATGGCATGCGAAGGTGGTGGGTCGCTCTCTCCCAAGCGACCCATCACCGTTTTTTATGCCCAAATTGGACTTGACCGGTAGCATTTAGCTGATTACGGGGTGAGGAGGCCTGATGAAGCGTCTCAGGATGGCGGTTGTGACGCTGGTGGGCCTCGCCCTGATCAGCGGCTGTGCGTCGGCGCCGACCGCGCCTGTTCCCACCGCCTCGACCGGTGACAATCCGCCCCTGCCTGTGCAAACGCCAACCCCCACGCCAACGCCAACCCCCACACCAACACCAACACCGACGGGACCGGTTGCTCCGCTGACGGGGTTACGCGTGTTTGAGCCGTCAATCGGGCCAGCCCTGTGCATCAAGATCGAGAACTCGCCGGAGGCCCGCCCACAGCTGGGGCTGAACTCGGCCGACATCGTCTACGAAGAGGTCGTCGAGGGCGGCATCACGCGGTTCATGGGGGTGTTCCAGTCGACTATCCCGCCGTCCGTCGAGCCGGTACGCTCGTTGCGTCCGATGGATCCGAACATCGCGCTGCCGATCAGGTGTGCGTTGGTGTTCTCGGGTGGGCAGTCGGCGTTCCTGAACGCGGCCGCGGCCAGCGGCTTGCAGTTGATGTACATGGATCGCGGGGACCCGGGCTTTTCGCGCGACCCGGACAAGACGCGCGTCGCACCCCACAACGTCATCGGTGACATGGCGACGTTCATAGCCAAGGTCAACCCGGCCAAGAACAACGGCACCGACCCCACACCGCCCGCCTGGGACTTTGCGGGCTCGGCCGCCCAAAGCACCGCGGGCGCTGCCGGCACCGCCACCACCACCTTGACGGTGACGATGTCGAGCGGTGAGATTCCGCACTGGACGTGGGACGCCAAGAGCGGCAAGTGGCTGCGATTCGAGGCGCTTAACCCCGCCATGACGAGGACGGGCGCGGACGATTCAACGGCCACCCAGATCGCCGCCACCAATGTCGTGGCGATTCACGTCAAGATCGCCACCACCAAGTACAAGGACCCCGCAGGCAGCCCCGTGCCCGAAACCGTCGTAAACAAGAGCTCCGGCACCGGCATCCTGGCGTCAGGCGGCAAGTCGGTTGAGATCAACTGGAGCAAGGGCGGCGCCAAAGATCCGATCGTCTTGACGGACGCCTCCGGCGCGCCGGTCACGTTGGCCCCCGGCAACACCTGGGTGGAGCTGGTGCCAACGTCGGGCGCAATCACCACGGCGTGAGGTTTCCCTAGGACCACCCCGGCCCTTCGGGCAACCCCTCCTCAGGGGAATCGGGGGTCGCGGCGTCTGATTCGTCTTGGGCCGCCGCACGAAGCGCCCGTCTTTCGATCCGCTTGACCGACTGCTCGGCCGGGTTCGGCACCGGCACGGAGGCGATCAGATCACGGGTGTACTGCTGCTGGGGGTCGCGCAGAATCTGCTCACGCGTGCCCAGCTCGACTATGCGGCCAAGCTGCATGACGGCGATGCGGTCGGCCAGCATGTCAACCACCGCCAGATCGTGTGTCACGAACAGGCAGGCAAAACCCATCTGGTGTTGCAGCCGCACGAACACCTCAAGCACGCGGGCCTGCACTGAAACGTCCAGCGCCGAGGTCGGCTCGTCGGCCACCACGAACTCCGGTGACGTCACCAGGGCCCGGGCCAGCGATACCCGCTGACGCTGCCCGCCCGACAGCTCGTGCGGGTAACGGGTGGCATAATCAGCCGGCAGCTCCACCGCCTCAAGCAGTTTTCGGGCCCGATCGATTCGCTCGGCCGGCGTGCTGATGTTATGGATCAGCAGCGGCTCGGCGATGCAGTCTCCAACCGTCATGCGCGGGTTCAGCGAGGCGGCGGGGTCTTGGAAGACGAAGCCGACACGGCGCCGGTATTCGCGCAAAGCCCGCCCGCGGGCCTTGACGATGTTCGTCCCCAACACTTCGATGGCGCCCCGGGTGACCGGCTGAAGACCGACGGTGCAGCGCCCCAGCGTCGTCTTCCCGGAGCCCGACTCGCCCACCAGCGCGACAATCTCGTGCGCGTGCACGTCGAGACTGACATTGTCGACGGCTCGCACACCGGGGCTGCCGATGCGTCCGGGAAAATCGACGACCACGTCCGTCACGCTCATGACGACTTCATCGGTGGGGCGGGACGAAACGGGCGTCTCCATCGACTTCGGACGAGGCCTCCCAAGGTGCGGCACCGCCGCCAGCAGTGCCTGCGTGTAGGGGTGCTGCGGGTTCTCGAAAATGTCGTGCGCGGTGCCCTGCTCGACGATTTCGCCGCGGTACATGACGGCCACGCGGTCAGCCAGGTCGGCGACGACCCCCATGTTGTGGGTGATGAGGATGATGGCCATGCCCAGCTCTTCTTGCAGGTCACGCAGAAGATCAAGAATCTGGGCCTGGACGGTGACGTCCAGCGCTGTCGTCGGCTCGTCGGCCACCAGAATCTCGGGGTCACAACTGATGGCCATGGCGATCATGACGCGCTGCTTCTGCCCACCCGAAAGCTGGTGCGGGTAGGCGTGGACGCGGTGTGCTGGGTCCGGTATGCCCACGAGGTCGAGCAGCTCGACGGCCCGCTTCATGGCCTCCGTCTTTGTCATCTTGCGGTGAACCTGAAGCGCCTCGCAAATCTGCCAGCCGACGGTGCGCACCGGGTCCAGGGCCGTGGACGGTTCTTGGAAAATCATGGCGATGCGGTCGCCCCGGACTCGCCGGATCTGCTCGCCGCCAAGGCCGATCAGCGCTTGCGTGTCCAGGTCAGCTTGCCCGGTGATGGTGGCCGTGTCCGGCAGCAGGCCGACGACCGCCCGCGATCCGACCGTCTTGCCGGAGCCCGATTCGCCGACGATGGCCAGCGTCTCGCCCGCGTACAACTCGTAGGCAATGTTCTTGACGGCCTGGACGGGCGCCCCGTCCGTCCGAAACGCCACAGACAGGTTGTCGACGCGCAGCAGCACGCGTTGGTCAACGGCGGTGGTACTCATGGCTCACCCCTGCTCTGGGGCGGTGGTGCAGCGCCCGCGGTGGAGCGCTGCGCACCATCCAGGCCACCGTTGATGTCGGTGGATTCGATGACGCTGGCGACCTCTTCCTCGTCCGCCGTGGTCGTGCCCCCGCGGGTGCGCAGCAGCGGGTTGAGGACGTCGTTCAGCGACTCGCCGATCAGGGTGACGCCCAGCACAATCAAGACGATGGCGATGCCGGGGAAAATCGCCGTCCACCAGATGCCGTTGATCAGGTCGCTGCGCGCCTTGCTGAGGTCGAAGCCCCATTCGGCGGCCGAGTTCGGTTCAATACCCAGACCCAAGAAACCGAGGGCGGCCAGCGTCAGAATCGCCTCCGAGGCGTTCAGCGTCATCAGCACCGGGATCGACTGCGAAACGTTCGGCAGAATGTGGCCGAACATGATGCGGCCGGGGTTGGCGCCGGCGACGCGGGCGGCGTCAACGTACGGCTCGACCTTCGCCTGTATGGTGGCGTTGCGGGTGACGCGGAAATACTGCGGGATGAACACCACCGTGATCGAGACAGCCGCAGACAGAATGCCCGCAAACGGCCCCGAGTGGCCCGCCGCCACCATGATTCGCACGACGATGGCCAACAGCAGGCTGGGGAACGAGTAGAGAGCGTCCATGATCAGGACGAGTACCCGGTCGACCCAGGTGCCGATGAAGCCCGAGATGACGCCCAAGGTGACACCGACGGCAATCGACAGCGCGACGGCCAGCAGGATGACCTCGATGGCGGTGCGGGCCCCGTAGATCACGCGGCTCATCACGTCGAATCCACCGACCGTGGTGCCGAACCAGTGCATCGCCGAGGGCGGCAGTTGCGGGGTGAAGATCGCGTTGAACTTGTAGGGCGCTAGGACGGGGGCGAACAGTGCCAGCACAACGAAGAAGATCACCAGCACGACACCGATCAGCAGCATGATGCGTTGAATGCCGTGGGTCGATTGCAGAAGCGCCAGGCCGGGGAATTGGCGCTTCTTCCCGGACACCGCCGGGACGATGTCGGCGACCGAGAGTACTGGCGTGACGACGGCCATGCTAGTACCTCACCCTCGGGTCGACCAGCGCGTTGACCACGTCGATCAAGAAACTGACGACGGCCACCAGCAGGGCGAAGAACGTCACGATGCCCTGCACGGCGACGAAGTCGCGTTTCAGCAGGTACTGGCTAAGGATGTAGCCGAGGCCCTGCCATTCGAAGCTGGTCTCCGTCAAGATGGCGCCGCCCAGCATCATCGCGATTTCCATGCCCATGACGGTGACCACAGGAATCAGTGCGTTGCGGAAGGCGTGCTGGGAAACAACCTTGCTCTCGGCGACGCCGCGGGCGCGGGCGGCCGTCACGAAATCGGCCCGCATCGTCTGCAGCAAATTGATGCGCACCATGCGGATGAACACACCGGCCGTCAACAAGCCGAGCGCCAAACCCGGCAGGACGGCGTGCTGAAGCACGTCAAGCACATAGCTGAAGTGCCCCGAGATGATCGCGTTGATTATGTAGATGTGGGTGTCGACGTGACCGTCCGTGGCCATGGCTATCTGCACCGAAGTCGACGCTCGCTGGGATATCGGAAACCAATGCAACCAGATCGAGAAGACGAGCTTCAAAAGCAAGGCGACGAAGAACACCGGGGCGGCATAGAACAAGATGGCGAAACCCCGGATCGCCATGTCGGGGCCCTTGTTGTAGTGGCGGGCGGCCAGGCGTCCCAACGGAATGCCCACAAGGAAGGCGACTATCAGCGCCCAGAAGACCAGCTCGAGGGTGGCCGGGGCATAGTGGATCAGCAAAGACGAGATGCTTTGGTTGTCGGTCGTCCGGCCGAAGTTGCCGTGCAGGATCTGCCACAGATACCGCCCGTACTGGACGATCAGCGGGTCGTTGTAGCCGGCCGCCTGCTTGAGCTCCCAGATCTTTTCAGGTGGCAGGCGTCCGCCCTGGGCGGCGGTGATGGGGTCGCCGGTGACCCGCAGGAAGAAGAAGACGACGGTGACGAGGATCCACACGGTGGGGACGATCAGCACCAGTCGCAGCGTCAGATAACGGGCCAGCACATGGGACGAGCCGGACTTTTTCGAGGTGGGCTCGGCGGCGGCTTCGTCCGGGAGCTCGTCCGGAACTACGTCCGGGAGCTCGTCCGGGGGTGACGAAGTGGGAACGTCGGGCCCATTCTGACTGGGTTCACCGGGCATTTTCCACCTCCTCGTCTAATCAATCGCCTAATCCTAGCAAGCTAACATAACGATGCGGTAACGAACCTTTGACCAACAAAACGGGGGCCCCAGGCTTTTGGCCCAGAGCCCCCGTTCGGCTGCTTTCGACTACTTGTCTAGCGGATACATGTCGCAGACAGCCTTGGTGGCGCCGACGAAACCGTCTGGCACGTAGCTGCAAAGCGGCGTGTACTGGCCCTTGTAGACGTTCTGCGAGATGGCGTCACGGTCGATCGACGTGGCTATTGCCTGGCGGATGGCCAGCTTCTGGGCGTCGGAGTAGTTGGACGTGCCGTCGGGCATCGTGTTCATGTTGAAGACGATGTAGCGGATCTCGCCGCCCTTGGCCTGGTACACCGTGACGTTGCTGTCGTTCTGCAGCGTCGTGATGTCGGTCGGGGTCAGGCTGCGGTACGCAACGTCGATGTCACCATTGGAGATCGACAGACGCAGGTTGGAAGCGTCCGTGAACGTCTTGTAGGTGATGGACTCCTGAGCCGGCTTGTCCAGGCCGCCGTTGTAACCGGCGTAAGGCACCAACACGGCTGTGTCGTTGAAGTTGTACGTCGTGAAGGTGTACGGACCGGAGAAGCCCTGCGCCTTGACAATGTCATTGTCTGGGGTCAAGGCGTCAGGCGACATGACCTGCTCGTCGACGATCGGGCCGGCGCTGGTGGCCAGCACCTGGGCGAACGTCTGGTCGTTGGCCTCTTTGAGGTTGAAGTTGACCGTCAGGGGGTCGGGCGTGTCGATGCTGTCGAGGTTGCCGAGCAGGGAGGACGGGCCGTTGTCGTCGTTGATCTTGATGATGCGGTCGAAGCTGAACTTGACGTCAGAGGACGTCAGGTCATCGCCGTTGGCGAACTTCAGACCAGACTTCAGCGTGCAGGTGTAGACCGTCGGGGCCGAGAAACCGCAGCTATCAGCGGCGTCGGGGCTCGGCGCGGTGTCGCCCGGCTTGAAGTTCATCAGGAACTGGTAGACCTGGGTCTCGAGCATCAGCGAGCCGTGGTCGTACGAGCCGGCCGGGTCGATCGTGACGGTCTTGTCGGTGGTGCCGATGGTGATTTTCGTCTTGTCAGGCGAGCTCAGCGTCGTGAAAGCCAGCTCGTCGCTGATCAGCAGGTTGACACCCGTCATGTTGGCGCGAGTGACGGCCCACTGCGAGCCCTGCAGCAACGGCAAGGTGGGCAGTTGCTCGGCCAGAGCCTGCTGGATGGCCTCAATGCCGGCCTGGCGCTGGGCGGGATCGGTCTGGGTGACCTCGGCCTGGATCTGGGCGCCGATCGTCTTGCCAGCGTCAGTGTCCTCGAAGTGCACCTTCAGGAAGTTGTTGGCCGCAAAGAACGGGGTCAGGTAGTTGTCGGCGTCCGGGAAGTCAGGGAACCAGCCCATCTGGAACACGGGGTAGGCATCCTTGGTGCGTTCCTGGCTGTAGGTGACCCACTCGGTGGACTGCAGGTTCACCGTGAACAGGCCGGTTGCCTCAAGCTGCTGCTTGATCAAGCCGTATTCCTGGTCGGACGAGCTGCCATAGTGATCTGGGTTGTATTGCAGGTTGATGGTAACCGGAGTGGCGACCCCGGCATCTGAAAGGTACTTGGCTGCCGCGCTGCCGGAAGCAGGAGTTGTGGCGCCTGTTCCCGTGGTGTCCTTGGCGCAGCCACTGATGGCGAGCGCTCCGGACAGTGCGAGGGCAGCTAGTACTGTTGCCGTCTTCTTCATGTGATTCCTCAATTGTCGGTGAGAGTGCAGTCGTTGCAACCGGGCATCGACTACGACCTTGTGGATAAAAGTCACACGGTCATCTCAGATATTAAGCCTCAATTCTAAGATATGAGACGTTTTCAAGCCAAAACGTATGTCAAATCGTTATCTTGGCTGGCGGGTCGCTGTTGGGGACGGACGGGGACGACCCGGGTGAAGGACCCCCGCCATGGGGAACCCGTTTGGGCTTGCACCACGGCTAAAGGCTTAGACTAGACCACACCGAAAGGAGCGATATGTCATACGAACAATCCGGTTACATTCCCTCACCTCAACCAGGCGCCGTCCCACCACCTCCCGATGCACAGATGCCCGGCGTGATGCCCCAACCAGGGATGCCCTATCAGCAACCTCAGGGCGCCTGGGGTGCCCAGCCAATGGGGTACGCGCCCCCGATGTACGCACCGCCCGCGCCCCCGGCACCAACAATGTTCAACTCGCCGAGCGTCTTGGTTAGCAAGCTGCCGATGCTGGCGGTGATCGGGCTCATCGGGTTCAGCCTCGCGGGGGTGCTGTACCTTGTCAGCAACATTGTGTCGGGCATAGGCCCCTATGCCTCGATTGGCAGCTACGTGATCAGCGGCGTTGGGTCTCTGATCGATTACGTGGTGATGGGCGTCATGTGGTTCGCCGTCTTGATGACGCTCAAACACTTTGCCGACAAGCACGACGCCCCGGCCGAGTAGGCGTCTGACAACGGTGTAATTACACCAATGTGGTTTGTCCACAGTTGTGCATAACGCTGTGGACAAGCCACCCCCCCTGGTTTTGCGCCGCCCAGGGCCGGCTGGAGTCCGTCCCCATCAGGGCCGGCTGGAGTCCGTCCCCATCAGCACCGGACGGACGCAACGCCGGTTCGGGCTGAGGACGGCGCAGACGCCCGCCCAGCGCTACCACCCACTTGATCGCGCGTCGAGTACGGCCCCTGGGCGCCCAGGGCCGGCTGGAGTCCGTCCCTTTTGGTTACATCGGGTTCTGCCAGGTTTGCCCATGCAGGCTGGATGTGTAATTTTCAAGGGGTTCTTCGCAATAGACTGGTGGCATGATTGCCGCCCTCCCTCAACCCCGTGTGCCCGATCCGTATGACGCCCCCCCTTTGCGATGGGGCATCTTAGCGCCAGGCGGTATCGCCGGACGCATGGTCGAGGCACTTCACGCCTACACCCGCCAGCAGGTCGTCGCCGTCGGCTCCCGCAGCACCGACCGCGCCCAGGCTTTCGCCGCCAAGTACGGCATACCGAACGCCTACGGCAGTTACGAGCACTTGGTGGCGGACGACAAAGTTGACATCATCTATGTGGCGTCCCCCCACAGTGAGCACGTCGCGCACGCCAAGCTGGCGTTGAAGGCCGGCAAGCCGACACTGGTCGAAAAGGCTTTCACCCGCAACCAGGCTGAGGCGAAGTCCGTCGTCGCGACGGCGCGGGCCGCGAAGGTGCCCGTCATGGAAGCCATCATGACACGGCAAACGCCGACCCTCGATATCGTCAAACAGCTCGTCGACAACGGCGACCTGGGCCTGATAGACACCATCTTGGCCGATCACGGGCAGAACCTGACCAAGGTTCCGCGCCTGGTGAAGGCGGAGCTGGCTGGTGGCGCGTTGCTGGATCTTGGCGTCTATTGCGTGCATTTCGCCGTCTTCCTGGGTGGCCTGCCCACCCGGGTGGTGGCAACCGGTGCCCTGACGAACACCGGCGTCGATGCGCACATGGCCATGTCTTTTGACGGTTTTGCCCGCCTGCCAAACGCCTTGGCCGCCATGCACACCACCATGCTGTCGGGCACGCCGACCCGGGCAGCGGTGTGCGGCTCGGAGGCCCGCGCCGAACTGGTCGGTCCCGGCCCGTTCACCCCGGGGTGCGTCATGCTGCGCATCATCAAACGTGACGGCGACGTCATTGAGCGTCCTGCACCCGGCATCACCGGATCGATGGCCCTTTGCTACGAAGCGGCACACTTCGCGCGCGTCGTGTCGGACGGCCTGTCCGATTCGCCCATCATGCCGGCCGACGAGTCCATCGCCATCATGGGGTTGCTTGACGAGATGCGCTCCCAGGTGGGCGTCATCTACCCGGGTGAGTAGGCCCACCACCCGATGCCTGAGCTGCCCGAAGTCGAGACCGTTCGACGAGGCTTGGAGCAGCTTGTCGTTGGTCGCCGCATCGTCGGCGTTGACGCCCTGAACCCCGGTTCGCTGGACGCTCCCCTGCCGCTGGAAGGCGTCCAGGTGACGGCGGCCAGGCGGCGCGCCAAAATGCTGATGCTCGATCTGGACGACGGCAGGTGTCTGGCCGTCCACCTGAAAATGACTGGCCAGTTGGTTGTCCGGAACCCAAGTGCGGACGGACTCCAGCCGGCCCTGGGCGCCCAGGGGCCGTACTCGACGCGCGTCATCTTTGACTTGGACGACGGGGCCCGGTTGTTCTTCAACGACCAGCGGAAGTTCGGCTGGATCCGGGCCGTACCCCGCGATGTGGCGGACGGCTGGGCTTGCGAATACGGTCCCGAGCCGATGGACGAGGACGCGTGGCCCCGCTTCCGCGGGCTGGTGCGGCGTCACCCAAGGGCCAGCATCAAAGCGGTGCTGCTGGATCAGCGCGTCGTGGCGGGCATCGGCAACATATACGCGGACGAGGCGCTATGGGGCGCCGGGGTGCACCCGGAGTCGCGGGTGGGCGCGCTGAGCGATCGGGCCTTGCACGCAGTGCTGGACGAGGCGGCCGCCGTCATGGAGATGTCCATTGAGCTGGGTGGCTCGACCGACCGGAATTACGTCGACGCGGAGGGTCGGCGCGGTGCCTACCTGGATTTCGCCAGGGTGTTTCGACGCGAAGGCCAGCCCTGCTACCGCTGCGGCACCACAATCGTCAAGACGCGAGTGGCGGGACGGGGCACCCATCTGTGCCCGAAGTGCCAGCGCTTGCGCAAGATCTCCGAAGGACTGACGTCGCCCGCAAGGGAGACCGGCTAATACCAGTTGTGGGCCATCTCGTGGCTCCACGCCCCACACGGGTTGCCATATCGGCCTTTGATGTATCCAAGGCCCCAATTGATCTGGGTGGTCGGGTTGGTCAGCCAATCGGCGCCGGCGCTGGCCATCTTCGTGGCAGGCAATGCTTGGGGTATGCCATATGCGCCAGACGACGGGTTGCGGGCATTGACCCGCCAGCCGCTCTCGTAATTCCACAGATTCACCAGGCAGGTCCACTGGTCGGAACCGAAGCCGTAATTAGGCATCAAAGACTTGGCGATGGCCTGTGCAGCGGCCACGCTGACGCTTGACGGTGCAGACGCGGCCGCCATTGTGCTCATATGGCTGTCGGCAGCAGACGCCTCGGCTATCTGCTGCTCAATCTGCGTCAACTGCTGTTGTAGCTGTGTTTGCTTCGCCTTGTCGGCGTTGACGGTCGCCTGGGCGTTGGTCTGGGCTTTCTGGTTGGCGGTGACCTGTGCGGCGACCGTCTGTTGGGCTTGCTGTGCCGTTGCCTCAGCCTGCTGGGTAACGACCAGATGGTCGGAGGCAGTCTGTGCCGCTTGCTGGGCCGCCTGCTGCGCGGTTGCTGCATCAGTCTCAGCCTGCTGTGATCGGTCCTCGGCCTGTTGCAACTGCGTCTGGGCCTGCAGCAGACCGTCCATGGCGTTCTGGCTGGCGGTAAACGACTGGTCGGTCCATTGGATTTGATCGCTCAGGTTTCCAAGGTCGAAATTTGTTAGCAGCATCGATATGGAGATGAGCGTGGTGTTCTGCTGAGCCGCCTGCTGCGCGACCAATCCAATCGTGTCGCGCTCCGATTGGACCTCGGCCTGACCGGCGGACACAGCCTGCTGGGCGGCGGACAGATCGGCCTGTCGTGCCGTCAATGTCTGCTGAGCCTGGGTTGCCAAGTCTGCCAGCCTGGTGTCCTCAGCTTGAGCGTCTTGAGTCGCTTGCTGTTTGGCGATCAAGTCAGCCTGGGCCTGCACCAGCTTCTCCTGCGTTTGCTGCAGGGCAGCGGAGGCGAGGTTCAGTGCCGCCTGGTCTTGGTCGGTCTGGTTGGTGTTGGATTGGATTTGCGACTGGGTGTCGGTTTTGGTGGTGTTAAGGTCGTCGGCGTGGGCCGGTGGCACAATGCCCACCAAGGCCAGTCCAATCGCTACGGTGACGCCAGTTCGCAACAGAACGCGCGTCTGGGGAAGTCGTGACACGGCGTACTCTTTTCTCTCCAGTGCACCAGTATCGTCATCGTCTTGTCGGAGCAGGCAATCGCCGCGTCAAGCCCTAATCGAGAGTTGAGCCTCTGGACTGACGTGTTTCGGCCTGGAGTTGGTTGACCGTCTCCGGTGAGGCTGGGTATCGTCAGGCAAACTCGACGCGGCCAATGGGGCCTGACGGAAGGAATCTCATGAGCATGTTTTCTGGAAAGCGATTCGTGGTGGCGGGAAGCGCCACCGGCATAGGTGCCGCGACGGCCCGTCGTCTCGGCGCGGGAGGCGCCAGCGTGATGCTTGGCGATATCAACATTGACGGTGCCAACACCGTCGCCCAGCAGATTGTCAGGGCGGGCGGAACCGCCACCAGCGGACAGTTTGACATGACCGATCCGGTCTCAATTGACGCCCTGATTGAGGCGGCGGTCGACGAGTTCGACGGCCTTGACGGCATCGCCAACATCGCGGCCGACATGTCGCCGGACAACATCGGTCGCGACGTCGGCCTTGTCGACCTGGACATGGCGGTTTGGGATCACACTTTGCGTGTCAACCTGACTGGGACGGCACTGTTGTGCAAGGCTGCTATCCCGCACCTGATCAAGGCCGGCGGTGGCTCGATCGTCAACACGTCATCTGGCGCCGCCAGCGTCGGCGAGCCTGTGCGCGTGGCCTACGCGGTTGCCAAGTCCGGCATCAACGCGCTGACCCGCCACATCGCGTCAGCCTACGGTCCCCAAGGTGTGCGCGCCAACGCTGTGGCGCCCGGGATGGTGCTGACCGAGGCCGGCCGGAAGAATATGCCCCCAGAGACACTTGACGCCCTGACCGAGGCAACCCCTCTCCAGCGCCTCGGGCGCCCGGACGACATCGCCCAGGCCATCTGCTATCTGCTCAGCGACGACCCGTCGTGGGTCACCGGCCAGGTCTGGCATGTGAACGGCGGCAGCGGCTACCGGGACTAGCTCCGGCGACGGCACCAGACGGGGCGGGTTTGCCGCGGAATCCATGGG
>WRFI01000018.1 GCA_009778875.1 Propionibacteriaceae bacterium
AATTGAGGGTTGATCGCTATCCGGCTGCGACCTGCTGCAGTAGCGCCAGTATTGAGGCCGCATCGGTGCCGATCGCCGGCGTCGGGTAGCTGGTAGCGTCCGCCTGGTTGAAAAGCATTCCCAAACTCAGCGGCTTGCCGTTGACGAACATCGTCGGAGCGGCGGTGACGCCAACCTGTGTCCCCTTGGAGGGGTCGTCATAGTAGATGTTGCCCGCGTTGCCGTAGATCTTCGAGTCAGACCCGTAAAGGAACGCTGGCGGGGCGGAGTTGTTGGCGACCGGGCCCACGTTGTTTGACTCCACATTGGTCACCCAGTCTTGGGTCTGGCGCCCCGAGTAGCAGGTCTGGAACTTGTCCAGCGCGTCACCCGACAACCCAACCGAGGCCGGAAAGTCGACGGTCAACTGCTGGTCGCTGAAACCGTCACCTTCGTTGCTCGGCTGGTTGACGAAGATGGTGCTGCTGTAGGCATAGTATTTTGTGCCATCAACGTAGTCGACGCAGGCCGCGGCGACGGCCGCCCGGGTGGAATTCTGATTCGGGTAGCCAGTGTCGAGGAAAGTGCGGGTGTGCAGGTTCAAGACGATGTCGCCGCTGTTGGCCAAGTCCCCCAAGCCTTGCGCGTAAGTGTCCTCAACCAGCTTGCACCAGGGGCACTGATAGTCGAAATGGATATCGACGCGCACCGCATCGCTCTTGAGAGTGCTCGTACTCGGCACAGTGATCCAGGCCGCCTGAGACAGGTCCGTCGAGTTGCCGTCGGGCGGGGTGACCTGGCCTAGCGTGGGTTGCGGGTTGATGTAAGTGTGAGAGGGCATCGGTGAGTTCCTGATCGAAGCGAACACCCATACCAACGCGCCGGCTGTGATCAGGACGCCGAGAGCAACTCCGGTAATCAGGCCGTTGCGAGCCATCTTCGAATCGCGTGGCCTTGTTGAACGCCACACGAGCCACAGGATCAGGCCCGCCAACGGCACAAAGAAGCCCAGCACCGCCCAACCAAAACTGCCGTTGTCGGTTTCCTGGTACGCTGCCTGCGGCACGCCCTGATAGTAGTAGGGCGGTGGGGG
This sequence comes from Propionibacteriaceae bacterium, assembly GCA_009778875.1. Classification (GTDB taxonomy): domain Bacteria; phylum Actinomycetota; class Actinomycetes; order Propionibacteriales; family Propionibacteriaceae; genus WRGV01. The sequence continues at coordinate 1,073 of WRFI01000018.1, forward strand.
TGGCGGCGGGAACCCACTCATCGTGGCAGCGGGACGCCGGGCCGCCACGGCCTGCTTGGTCGCCGCGTCCCCGTTTGCGTCCAGCCATGTCAACAGTTCGGGGTAGACGTTCGGATGTGAGGCGACTTGTGGCCACAGGCTCGGTTGTGCCTGAGCGATTTGCGCAAGGTCGGCGCCACTGGTGGCCGGGTTCAGGACCGCCTGGGTCGCCGCAAATAAGTCAGCGAGATTCTCCATGATTGCCTCCTTGCATGCCAATGTAATCTGTCGGCTTGCGGTCGCGGCATTCCGACATTGCACAACTACAGCCTTTTCACAACCCTACTGCTTGGGAGACACAGACAACACGCAACGCAACCACCGCATTTCTCGCCGCCTGGACCAGCGGCGGAGCCCGATATCACTAACCAACTTGTTAGTTACACATCAGTTAGTTACACTTTTGTAAGTGAAATCAGTTGCACCTTTTGTTTTCGGACGTGTGGCCGAGAGTGACAACTTCGTTGATCGCGAGACTGAACGGCAGCGTCTGGCGGCCAATTTCTCTGCCTTGGCCAATACGATCATCGTGTCGCCGCGGCGTTGGGGCAAGTCGTCGCTCGTCCACCGCGTCGCCACCGACCTGGCGTCAGACAAACGCCTGCGGATCTGCCAGACCGACTTGTTCAACGTGCGCTCGGAAGCCGACTTCTACGCCCACTTGGCCACTGGCGTCATGCGGGCGACGATGTCGAAGTGGGACGACTGGGTCGAGGCTGCCGGCCGGTTCCTTGGCCACTTGCGGCCCCGGGTGACCATCTCTCCGGACCCAACCCAGACGATCAGCCTCGACATCGACTGGCAAGAGGCCGCCAAGGACCCCGACGAGGTGCTGGATCTCGTTGAGAAGATCGCCCAATCAAAAGACCTGCGCGTCGTCGTCTGCATCGACGAGTTCCAGACGATTGCCGATTTCGACGATCCCACCGCCTTCCAGCGCAAATTGCGCTCCCACTGGCAGCAGCATCAGCATGTGTGCTATTGCCTTTATGGCAGCAAGCGGCACATGCTGCTGGACGTCTTCTCGAACCCGGAACAGCCGTTCTACCGTTTCGGTGACGTCATGGTGCTGGGCAAGATCGACAACGCCATCTGGGGCGATTTCATCGTCAGCCGCTTCGCCGCCACTGGCAAGTCGATCACCACCGAGCTAGGCTGCCAGATCGCCGCGCTGGTCGACAACCACTCCTATTACACCCAGCAGTTGGCGCAACAAGTCTGGTTCCGTACCGCCAAAACCTGCCAGCCCGAGGCCATCGGCACTGCCTGGGACGACCTGACGGATCAGCTCGGCTTGGTCTTCGCCGGTCTGGCCGACTCGCTGTCCGCTCGCCAGGTAAGTTTCCTGAAAGCCGTACTCGACGGCCGGAAAGCCCTTAGCGGCCAGGCGGCGCTCAAGCTGTACAACCTTGGCACTTCGGCCAATGTCAGCCGCATTCAGAAGGCGTTGCTCGACCGTGACATCATCGACATCGACGCATCTGGGGTTCAGTTCTTAGACCCGGTGTTCCGCCACTGGCTATCAACCAGATACTTCGCGTGACAAGGACATCACACCTGGTTCACAGGGTTTATCCTAGTCAGTGATCACTAGATGACAATCTCTCGACCCGTACGGTACCCTTGGAATCATGGCTGAAGAAGCGTGGAGACCCAAGGCCCTGGCCGGGCTGCTTTTTGTTGTTGGCAGCATCGGGGCCGGTTTGTTGGTGGCAGGTCTGGCCGCACCAACTTTGCTGTTGAGCACCACCGTTGTGAACACCGCGGCAAACGACTTCAATGAGATCCCCCTCGAGCTGAAGACACCGCCGCAACCCCAGGCCACCAAGGTCTATCTGGCGGACGGCTCGCTGCTCGCCACCTTCGCGGACGAGTACCGCGTGTACGTGCCGCTCAGCGACATCTCGCCATACATGCAGCAGGCTCAGGTGGCCATCGAAGACAAGCGCTTCTTCGAGCACGGCGCGATCGACGCCACGGGACTGATTCGCGCGACCATCGGCAACCTGATCGGTGAAACTGATCGTGGCGCGTCCTCCATCACCCAGCAGTACGTCAAGATGGTGCGGGTCGAGGTGGCCAACCAAGCCAACGACGCCGACGCCATGAAGGCCGCCACCGAGTTGACGCTGTCCCGCAAGATCATCGAGATGCGCTACGCGCTGCAACTGGAAAGACAACTGTCGAAGGACGAGATCCTCGAACGCTATCTGAACATGGCCTACTACGGCGATCATGTCTACGGGGTTGAGGCGGCTGCCGAGCACTACTTCGGTGCCACCGCTGCCACCCTGACGCTGCCGCAGGCGGCCATGCTGGCGGGTATTGTCCAGCAGCCGAGTGCGTACTCACCCACCAACGACCCCGTGGCGTCCGTCCAGCGCCGCAACACGGTGCTCGACGTGATGGCGGAGTCGGACGTTGCCGACATCACACCCGCCGAGGCCGCCGCCGCCAAGGCCGTGCCCTGGGATCCCAGCCTGGTGCAGAACATGGCGCAGGGGTGCCAGTCGTCGCGGTACCCGTTCATCTGCCAGTACGTGGAACTGACGCTTGAGGGCGACGCCATGACGGGCGCCTTGGGCCTGTCGCCGGATTCGACATCAGATGCTCGTAAGTTGGCCGTCGAGCGGGGTGGCTACACCGTGCAGACGGTGATCAACCCGGCCGTTCAAGACGCCGTCCAGGAAGTGATATCGAACAAGGTTGCCGCCATGGATCCGGCGATCGCCGCCATGGCCATCGTGCAGCCCGGCACCGGCTTGATCTTGAGCATGGCGCAAAGCCGTCCCGTCATGGGCACGGACGCGTCGCAAGGGCAGACTTATTACAACTATGCCGTCGATCACAACATGGGCGGCGCCGAGGGCTTCCAGACTGGCTCAACATTCAAGGTGTTCACCCTGGCCAACGCTTTATCTCTGGGCGTGCCGTTCGACACGATGTACGTCACCGACGCGCCCATGCAGTTCGGCGGCCAGGTCTTCCAGAGCTGCAGCGGCCCGGTCAAGGCCGCCAAGACATACAACGTGCGGAACTCTGAAGGCAGCTCCGGTCCGATCACTCTGCCGGTCGCAACCGCCAACTCCGTCAACACCTACTTCATGCAGTTGGAGCGCGACACCGGTATCTGCGGCGCCGTCATGATGGCGCAGGCGGCCGGGGTCAAGCTGGCCATGGAGGACCCGACCTACGGCACGACCGACCTTGTGGGTGCCCACTTCGACGCGATGCCCAGCTTCACCCTCGGTGCCGCCGAGGTGTCGCCGCTGACGATGGCCGAGGCTTACGCCACGTTCGCCGCAAACGGTGTGCACTGCGACCCGATCATCCTGGAGTCGATGACGGACGCCGACGGCAACGACGTGCCGGTGCCCGACGCCAACTGCCAGCAAACCATCGACCCCAATGTGGCGGCCGGCGTTGACGCGCTGCTGCAGGGCGTCATGCGCAGCGGCACGGGGGCCGGGGCCAACATTCCCGGTGGGTATCCGCAGGCCGGTAAGTCGGGTACCACGGACTCCGGCGAATACATCTCGTTCGGCGGCTACACACCTTATGTGTGTGGCTTCGCGACGATCGCCTACGACAAGATGTCCAACTTCTGGCAGGGCCGCAGAATCACCCTTCGTGGCTTGCGGTTGCCGTATTCGGGCACCTACCTGAACGGTTTCGGCGGCCCCGACACCGGCCAGATCTGGCGCTACGCCATGGCCGCTGCCGTCGCCGGCACGCCACCGACGCCCTTCCCCGCCTATTACCCAGTCGACCATCACTGGTCGTCACCCAACACCTACAAGCCGCCGGCGCCAGACCAGCCGGACCCCAACGCACCCCCTGGCCCCTAAGGCGGCTGGTGAAAACCCGCAGTCTAGTCGGTGCCGCCTTGGGCGCGGCCGCCGCGACGGTCACCGCCGGTTTGCTGGAGGCACGGGCCTTTCGGGTGGTTCGCCACACGCTGACGCTGCCTGATCAGCGCGCGCCGGGACGGCTGCGCATCCTCCACATCAGCGACCTGCACTACGCCCGGGGCCAGCGCGCCAAGGGGCGCTTCGTCGCCTCCTTGGCGAAGCTAGACCCCGATATCGTCGTCGCGACGGGCGACCTTCTGGCCGACGACGACGGGTTCGACGAGTTCTTCCGACTTCTGGCGCCGCTGACGGCACTGCCCGGCGTCTTCGTCTTCGGGTCCAACGACTACTTCGGCCCCACGACCGTCAACCCGGCCCACTACCTCAGGCATCGCGGGGGACGGTCCCGCACCAAGGGACCTTTGCTGGCGTGGCGGCGGGTTCGCGACGCCTTGACCGATGCCGGGTGGGTGGACTTGAACAACGCCCGGGCGCGCGTCGAGGTGGCCGGTTTGACGCTGGAATTCCGGGGTGCCGGCGACGCCCACATCAGCATGGACGATTACCTGGCCGGCGCCGCCACGGCCGGTGCGGACTGGCGCAACAATCCAGCCGACCTGCTCGTCGGCGTCACCCACGCACCGTATCGCCGGGTACTCGACGCGATGACCGCCGATGGCGTCCCGCTGATTCTGGCCGGTCACACACATGGCGGGCAGATCTGCCTGCCCGGCAAGGCCATCGTCGCCAACTGCGATCTGCCGACCAGCATGATCAAGGACGTCCACCGCTACCCGCCCGAGGGCCACCAGCCAGCGTCCTGGTTGCATATCAGCGCCGGGGTCGGCACGGCGCCAACATTCCCCTTGCGCACCTTCTGCCGTCCGGAGGCTTGTCTGCTTGAGGTCATTTTGGCATAGTCTCAACCAGGTAGTGGAGTTAGCGCGACGATATTGGCACAATTAGATGCGGGACAGCCCGTTGGGACTTGTTCCATGTTTGCTATACCCCAATAGCGAAGGAGCTCTAATGGCTACAAGCACATGGCGTACGACCTACACGCCGGGTTCGTGGATCGTCCTCAACGGCCCGAGGGCCTTGGTCGCCGCACAGCCCACATCTGCTGATATCGCCGAGCGTCTGAGCGCCACATGGAATGACGTGGTGGCGGCAACAGATCTGGAATCCTTGGTCGGCAAGCTGATGCGTTGGGGCATGGACGTGGTTCCTGATCTGATCGTCGTCGTCGACAATGACCGCCTGCAATGCGTGGTGCGCGGCGACGTGACGGTCACGGACGTGGCCTCCGGCGAGGTTGTGGCCAACGGTCACGGGCAGGCCGCCTGGCGCTCCGTCAACCTGGACGCGCGGCATATCGCCATTGCCCTGCCCGGCCAGAACGCCGACAGCACCTGGCGGTTGCCATTGGCTGTGGGCGTCGTGACGGCCGGCAGCATAGACATTGACGCCGGCGACAGTGCCCGCGTCGGGCTGGGGGACGCCATCTTTGTCGTCGCGCCGCTTGCCGGCATGCCTGTGACGGAGCCGGCACCGGCGGCGCCAGCCGAAATGGCGGCCGTACCTGAGACGCCCGTTGCGGTTGAGCCCGAGACGGCGCCAGAGGAACTGCAGCCAGCGGTGCCAGAGGAACTGCAGGCACCGGGTGCCTGGGCGACGGGTTTCGGCGCCGATGTGCCTCTGGCCGAGCCGGTCGTGTCCGTCACCGAACCTGAGCATGAGGCCTTCGGTGAACCCGAACCCGTCATTGAGCCCGAACCGGCACCAGAGCATGAGGCTTTCGGCGCGCCAGAGGCCACCGAGCCGGAGCCTGTTGTTGAAGAGCCGGAGCCTGTTGCGGAAGAACCCGAGGCCGCACCTGTTGTTCTCAGCCCGGAGACGGCGGTGCCAGCCGAGCAGGCCGCTGAGACGACCAGCGAAATGGGCTTCCCACCCATCACGGAAGCGCCCGTGGCCGACCAGTTCGAGGTCGTCGCTGAGCCAGTGGTTGAACCGGTCGTCGCCGAGGCGGCGGTTGAGCCCGTGATTGAACCAGTCTCTTTTGCTGAACCTGTGAGCGAACCCGCCGCTGTCCAGCCCGAACCCGTCGGCGAGCCGTCCGCGGCCGTCCAAGCGGCGTTTGATGCCGACCTGGCTGCCCAGATCGAAGCGGCGAAAGCCGCCGTCGATCAGGTCATCGCCGAGAGCCAGGGCGTGGTGGTCGCGGAGCCAATCCAGGTCGTCGAGTCGGTGCCCGAGGTGGAGACGCCCGCCGAGCCCGTCACCGAGGCGGCAATCCCCGAGCCTGTCACCGAGGTGGCAGAAACGGAGCCCGCCACCACCGAGCAGGCTCCGGTTGAGCCGATCATCGATCTAGCGCTGGTTGAACCGGCACCCGAGCCGGCGGCCGAACCCGCCGCGCAGCCGGAGCCAGCCGTCGATGCCCAGCCCGATCTTGACCGGGTTGATTGGCAGCCAGCCCAGGTGCAGCCAATGCCTGAACCGGCGGAGACTGCCGCGCCGCAGCCCGAGGTTGTCGAAGTGCCACAACCTGAAGTTGCCCCGATGCCTGAGCCCGAGCCAGTCGCGGTGCCCGAGCCCGAGCCGGTCGCGGCACCTGAGCCGGCACCGGTCCCGGCGGTGGAGCAGACCGGCGAGACGCCGGTCGGACCGGCCGCCACCGGGTCGCCGCTCGGTGCGACGCTGCTGGTGTTCTCGGATGGCCAGCGTTGGCCCGTCAACGAGCCGCTGCTGGTTGGCCGCGCCCCGCAGGCTTACCCGGGCGAGACGGCGCACCTCGTCCGCGTCGTCAGCCCCCATCATGACATCTCGCGCACCCACGTCCGCATCGAGCTTTATGACGGCGCGATGTGGGCGACGGACCGCGAGTCGACAAACGGCACCACGGTGCACAACCCGGGTCAGGCCGTGGCGACGGCCCAGCCGGGCCAGCCGATGCACGTCTGGGTTGGTGGCGTCATCGACATCGGTGACGGCGTATCCATCCGCGTCCAGTAGATCTATGGAAATCATCATTTGCCCGGTGGCGGACCACGTCGGCCAGATTGCCGCGGACAAGGTAGCCAAGATCGCGGCCGAGGTGGGCCCGGGTGTGGTGTTGGGCGTGGCCACCGGCTCGTCCCCCCTGTCAACCTACGACGGGCTGGCGAAGCTGATCGCTGAAGGCAAGCTGGACTTGTCGCAGGCGTCCGCCTTTGCGCTTGACGAGTATGTCGGCCTGGCGGACGGTCACCCCGAGAGCTACCACGAGGTGATCCGGCGCACCGTGACGAAGCCTTTGGGCCTCGACCCCTCGCGTGTGCACGTGCCGGACGGCTCGCTGGGCGGGCTGGCCAGTACCGGCGAACGCTTCGAGCAGGCCATCGCCGCGGCCGGCGGGGTGGACGTGCAAATACTCGGCATCGGGGCGAACGGGCACATCGGCTTCAACGAGCCGACGTCCTCGCTGGTGTCCCGCACCCGTGTGAAGACGCTGACGGATCGCACCCGTCAAGACAATGCCCGCTTTTTCGACAGCCTCGACGAGGTGCCCCGCCATGCGGTGACGCAGGGGCTGGGCACCATCATGGCGGCCCGCCACGTGGTGCTCGTCGCCACTGGCGAAGCCAAGGCCGACGCGATCGCGCACGTCGTCGAGGGTCCGGTGACGGCCATGTGCCCGGGTTCGGTGCTGCAGATGCACCAGTTCGCCACCGTCGTCATTGACGAGGCGGCCGCCCTTGGCCTGAGGCTGGCCGATTACTACAAGCGGGTTTACGACAGTCTGCCGGCCTGGCAGAAACTGGAATTGTCATGATCGTCCGGGCAAAGCGGGTGCTGACACCCGCGGGGTTGCGGGACGACGGGTGGGTGGAGGTGGCTGAGGGTCTTGTCGCCGCCTGGGGTGTCGGCGAACCACCGGCCCCGGCTGACGAAATGTTTGACCTTATCAGCCCCGGGTTCGTGGATGTCCACAGCCACGGCGGCGGGGGGGCCAACTTCACGGACGGGGCGGACGCCGCCCGCGTCGTGCTGGATGCCCACCTGGCCCACGGCACCACAACGATGATCGCGTCGCTCATAACCGCGCCGCTGGACGCTCTGGTGGCGCAGATCGAAGCTTTGACGCCGCTGGTGGAATCTGGAGATTTGGCGGGGATTCATCTTGAAGGGCCTTGGCTGGCGCCGTCCTACAAGGGCGCCCATGACGCGGCGATGATGCGTGACCCGTCGCTGCCGGAGATTCATCAGGTGGTGACGTCTGGGCCGGTGGCGATGGTGACGATCGCGCCGGAACGCCCGGGCGCCATTGAGGTCATCCGCTGGTTGGCGTCCCGCCAGGTGGTGGTGGCGGTCGGTCACACGGGCGCCGATGACGCCTGCACCCGGGCGGCCATCGCCGCCGGGGCCAGGGGCGCGACGCACCTGTTCAACGCCATGCCCGAGTTGTTGCACCGGGCGCCGGGGCCGGTGCTGCCGCTTTGGGAGTCGCCCGACGTTTGGGTGGAGCTGGTGTGCGACGGCGTCCATGTGGCGGGCGACCTGGTGGCGGCCGTGATGAAGTCGAAGCCGCAGCGCTGCGTCCTCGTCACTGACGCGATGGCCGCCGCCGGCACTCAGGACGGCGACTACATGCTGGGGGGTCTGGCCGTGGAGGTGCGCGGCGGCGTGGCGCGCCTGGCGGGCACCAACACGATCGCCGGGTCGACGCTGACGCTCGATCAGGCGGTGCGCGTCGCCACCCGGGCCGGTGCGCCGCTGGAGCTGGCGCTGCAGGCGGCCAGCAGTCACCCGGCCGACTACTTGGGCATCACCGGCGTGGGACGTCTCGAAGCGGGCGACGTCGCCGACATCGTCGCCCTGGACGACGCCCTGCAGGTCGTCAAAGTGATGCGGCGGGGCCACTGGGTTCGCTGACGCTTGGTCCGCTCCGGGTTAATTAAGACTTGAGACCTTGGGCGGCGTTGGGCGTCTGCGATATACTGAATCGCTGACAGACGAGGGGCTTAGTCTTCAACAAAGAGTTTCGAGTGACTATCGAAGCACGCCTAGGGGGTTCCAGAGAGGTGACTTACCAGTGGGAAAGCGTGACGCGCGCCCAAAGACCGGCGTTGTCGGAACGAGCGGATGGCTACAGTACGGTGGGGATGTCGCCGTCTGGTTGATCTCAATCGCCGTTGGCATGGTCATCATCGCCCATGTGTTGAACCGTCACAATCTTCGCCAGGTTCTCATTCTCGTCGCCGTCGCTGCCGTGATGCAGTGTGTGATGGGGCTGATCGCCAAGCTGTACAACAACCGTTATTGGGCCGGGTCTTTGGAGGAGGCCCGGGCGTTCGCTCTCGTGCTGGCCGGCAGCGCCGTGCTCACCGGTGGCGTCGCCCTGATTTTCTGGCTGCCCCTCACACCCGTGATCATCGCCTGGCCGCTGGCCACGTGCCTGGGCTTGGTGTTGCGTTACATTCGCCGGCAGATGGTGGAGCGGGCTCAGTCGCCACTGGGCAAGAAAGTCCAGCGCACGCTCGTGTACGGGGCCGGCAACCTCGGGCGTCTGACGGTTCAACGCATGACGGCCGACCCCCGCAGCCCCTTCTACCCCATCGGGTTCATTGACGACGACCCGGCCAAGCGCAACCTGATCGTCCGCCGGGTGCCGGTGTTGGGCGATTACGACACGCTCGTCCGGAAGGGGGACGGGCTCGGCGCTGACGTCATCGTCGTGGCCATCGACACCCCGCCGCCCGAGTTGCTGAACCGCCTGGTGGCGATTGCCCCCACCTTGGATGTCGAGGTCAAGGTGGTGCCGACGCTGGAGCGCGAACTCGGGCACCAGACGATGGTGGGGCCGGTGCGAAACATCCGCATCGAGGATCTCATGGAGCACCACAAGCCGGACCTCGACATGGATTCGATGCGCGGCTATCTGCGCGGCAAGCGCGTGCTGATCACGGGTGCGGGCGGCTCGATCGGTCAGGAGCTGTGCGTCCAGGTGCACAAACTGGCCCCCAGCGCGCTGATTCTGCTTGACCACGACGAAACCCATCTGCAAGACACCGAGTTTGCGCTTTACGGGACGGGGCTGTTGATCCGCGACGACATCGTCCTGGTTGACATCCGCGACAAAAAGGCGCTCTGCCGGGTGTTCGAACAGTGGCGGCCGGACGTCGTCTTCCATGCGGCGGCGCTGAAGCATGTGCCCATGCTGGAGAGATTCCCCCGCGAGGCCTGGGACACCAATGTGATCGGCACGCTGAACGTCCTCGAATGCGCGCGGGATGCCGGCGTGAAGGTTTTCATCAACATTTCGACTGACAAGGCCGCAGCCCCGACGACGATCCTGGGGCACTCGAAGCGCATGGCGGAGCATCTGACGAGTTGGATGGCGGACCAGGTGCCGGGACGTTTCGTGTCGGTGCGGTTCGGCAACGTCTTCGGGTCGCGGGGCTCAATGGTGCCGCTGTTCCAGAAAGCCATTGACCAGGGGTTGCCGATCACTGTGACGCACGAGGAAGCGACCCGCTACTTCATGACGATCCCGGAGGCCTGCGCGCTGGTGATCGCCGCCGGGGCGAACGGCCGCACCGGTGAGGTCGTGATCTTGGACATGGGGTCACAGGTGCGCATCGTCGACATCGCGCGCCGTTTGGTGTCAATGTCGGGCAAGGACATCCCCATTGAGATCATCGGCCTGCGGCAAGGCGAGAAAATGTCCGAGGTGTTGACCTCTGATGAGGACGGCATTGAGGACGACGCGCCGCAAACGCCCGGCGTGTTGCACGCCCATGTGCCGCCGGTGGACCCCGCCGAACTGGACTTCGGCATGTGGCTGGCAATGGTGCATCCCGACGGGTATTTGGCGTCAGCGCCTTTCCCAGATGACGACGTGACAGATCATGAGGATGCGTCAAACTGGCAGCAGGCATCCGTCAGCGTGGGCACGTAGCCGCCATCTGACGTCAACCCAGGATGCCGCGCACCGCGTCTTCGATCAGGCCGAAGGCCAGGTCGTAGGCATCGGCACCGAGGCCGTAGGGGTCGGGCACGTCGGTGTCGGTGACGGCGGAGCCAAGCTGGGCGCGGGCGGCTGGCACGGCGTCCACCACGTGACGCAGCCGCTCGGCCGTCGTCGCCTGGGCGTCGACGTCCACCACGCGGGCCAGTTGCGCGAACTCCAGAAGGGCGAATGTGCGACGAACTGCGGCTGGTACCCGTCCGACCACCCAGGCCCGGTGCTGTGCCGTCATCGTCAGCACGAGATCTGAGTGTTCGATCATCCTCGGGGTCAGCTGGTGCGCGGCAAAGCCCGTCACTCTCAGCCCAGCGCCGGTCATCAGTGCGGCCATCGGCAGGTAGACGGGTGCCCCCACCACAGCGGCGGTGCCGGCGCTGGCGACGGCCACCGATCGATCGGCCAACGCCACCAGCCACGCCGCCGTGGCTGGCGACCGGCAGACATTGCCGGTGCATACCGTCAGTACGCGGTAGTGCTGGTCCATGTTCCCGCCAATCGGTTGATTCGCCCGCCGGAAACGATACCTGATCTCGGCGATCTCTCCCCCGTCCGACAGCTATTCACGGACAATGTAAACTCGCCAGTACACTTTGCAGGCGGAGGAGGCGGTCAACTTGGCGCAGGAACACGAGCAAGAGCAGGAACACAATGAGGTCGCGGTGACGAGCCGCGCTCTCACCGTGCTTGCCATCATCTTTTCTGTGCTGCTGGCTGCCAGCCTGGCCAGTTTCATCGCCGTCGTCTCCCGCACCGGTTGGTTGACGACAGGCTGGCTGGTCGCCGCGATCGCCGTCGACACATTGGCGTCGGCCGGGCTTGCCACCTTGTTTTTCCGGTCCCGCTCTTCGGCGCACCGCGTGCGGTTCATCGTCGGTATTGTGCTTGCGGTGCTGCTCATGGCCGTCAACTCTTTGGTGGGCTGGCTGGGCAGCGGCTACAACAACCTGGTTGGCGGTATCCAGGCGCCGGCCGAGGACACCATCCAATATGACATCGTCGCCCTGGCGTCCGAGCCATCGTTCCTTGACAGCTACACCAACACGATGATGGGACAGGCACCGGACGACCCCAACGAGGCGGCCGTGCAGAGCCACGTGAAGGGCTTTGTCAGCGGCATCGAATTCGTCGACACGGCCGACTGGTCGACGGCGGTCAGCGACCTGTTGGACGAGCAATACCCCAGCATCGTCATCCAGGACGGCTACCTGCAGATTTTCGCCGACGCCGCACCCGATGATTACGCCAAGGTGCAGATCCTGGCCACCTTCGAGATACCGGGCACAGCGCTGCTGCCCGGCAACACCTACACCCCGTCTGCACCGGTGGCCGCCGATGCCCCCTTCATCGTTTACATCAGCGGCATCGACACCGCTGGCCCGATCACCAATCGCTCGCGCAGCGACGTCAACCAGCTGATGGTCGTCAACCCGAAGACGGGCAAGGTGCTGCTGGTCAGCACCCCGCGCGACTACTACGTGACGCTGTCCGACATGCCGCAGTGCACGCTGCCCGACAAGCTCACCCACGCGGGCGTCTACGGCATCAACGTGTCGGTGGACACGATCAACGCACTGTACGGCGTCAACATCGACTACTACGTCCGCCTGAACTTCACGTCGCTGATGACGCTGGTGGACGCCATCGGCGGCATCGACGTCGACTCATCGGTTGCTTTCACGGCCGGCAAGTACACCTTCACCGAGGGCGTCAACCACATGAACGGTGCTCAGGCGCTGGCCTTTTCGCGGGCACGGCACCCCTTCGAAACCGGTGACCGCCAGCGCGGCGTCGACCAACAGGCGGTCATCACCGCAATACTCAAGAAACTGACGCAGCCCAGCTCGCTGATCAACTACACGGCGATCGTCTCGGCGGTTTCCGGGTCAGTCCAGACGTCAATGACGCCGGACCAGATCTCGGCCCTGGTCAAGCGGCAGCTCACATCGGGCACAAACTGGAACATCCAGACGATGAGCGTCAATGGGGCGGACGGCTCCGACTACACCTGCAGCTACCCGCACGAGAAGCTTTATGTCATGATCCCGGACGAGACGACCATCACCTCGGCGAAGCAGGCGATCCAGAAAGTGCTCAGCGGCCAGTAACGGCGTCAGAGTCCGCTTCTCCCGCCTGATAGGATATTGCCTGCTTGGCACACTATCCTGATTCATTCGAAGGGCTCCCTGCATGGATGTTCGCGCGTTACTGGCGGTTCTGCGCAAGTACTGGTTGAGCCTTGTCGGCGTGACGGTGCTTGGCGCTGTTCTGGCTGGTGTCTATGTGGCCATCACACCGCCCACCTATACCGCCGAGTCGCAGGTGTTCTTGAGCGTCCAAGGCGGGCAGACCACCAACGACCTCGTTCAGGGCTCAAGCTACGCGACCACCGTGGCCCGCAACTTTGCCCTCGTCGCAACGACACCGAAGGTGCTCGATGGCGCGATCAAGGACCTCAACCTGGACACCACAGCCCAGACGCTGGCCAAACACATCACAACGTCGATCCCCACAAACACGTCGATCATCAGCATTGACGTCACCGACGGGTCGGCGCAGCAGGCGGCCAACATCGCCCAAAGTGTGGCTGAAAACCTGAGGTCGGCGGTGGCCGATCTTTCCACGGTGTCAGGGACGATGCAGACCACCGTGGTGACCGCCACCATCATCACGCCAGCCGTCGTGCCGACATCCGCCACCAGCCCCAAGCTGGCGCTGACCTTGGCACTCGGCCTGGTGCTCGGGCTGGCGATCGGCGTCGGGCAGGCGGTGCTGCGCAAGACGTTGGACGTCTCCATCCGCACGGAGGACGATGTGGCCGAGGCCACCACTCATTCGGTGCTGGCCCGCATACCGTTCAGCACGTCGATCTCCAAAGATTCCCTCGCCGTCGTCAATGATCCGCAATCGCCGCTGGCCGAGGAATACCGACGGTTGCGCGCAAACCTCAGCTTCATGGATCTGGACTCCGACCGCACGCCGATCTACGTCATCACGTCGTCGCTGGCCGGTGAAGGCAAGTCGATCACGGCCATAAACCTCGCCTTCAGCTTCGCCGAGGACGGCATCAGAGTCTTGCTGATCGACGCTGACCTGCGGCGTCCGATGATCGCCTCCTATCTCGGCATGGAAAGCGCTGCCGGGCTGACCACCGTCCTGGTTGCGAAGGCCCGCCTGGCTGATGTGGTGCAGCACGTCGGCGCCAACCATCTCGACATCTTGCCGATCGGCGCCATTCCGCCCAACCCCGTCGAGCTGATCGCGTCCACCTCAGTGAGCCGCCTACTGGCCACGGCCGCCCAGGAATATGACGTTATCATCGTCGACTCGGCGCCGCTGGTGCCCGTCGTCGACACGACGCTGTTGTCCACCCTGACCACCGGCACCTTGGTTGTGGTTGGTGCCGGAAAAGTCAAAACACCTGAACTCCAGGAAGCCATGGAGAGCCTGTCACGGGCCAAGGCGACGGTGCTTGGGGTTGTGCTCAACATGGTGAAGTCGAAGGACGGGGCAGGCCACGGCGGCAACTATTACTACTACTACCAGCCAAGAGAGCCGGCGACCGGGGACGAGCCCGAGATGCTCGCGAGCGACGACGCGGCTGGCCTGCCCGACGGCACCACGGAGGACGAGAAAAAGTCTGCGGAGAAGACGCCCCCCAAGCCGTCCGCCATCCCGCTTGAGCTGTGGCTGTCGGAGCATCAGAACGCTCTGGCGAAACCCCCAACACCCCCGGTGGGTGGTCCAATCCCGCCGCCATCCCCGGCGGCCGCAAAAACGCGTTAGTGGTGTGACTCATGGACTATCCGTTGTTCGGGCCCGGGCGCCATCTGTTGTCAGTTTCACAATTCGACAAGCCAAGACTTCGGGCCTTGTTTGACCTAGCCGACGCCGTCCGTCCGCTGGCTCTGCGCCAAGGGGTGTGCACGGTGCTGGACGGGGCCATGCTGGGCAGCCTGTTCTTCGAGCCGTCGACCCGTACCCGTCTGAGCTTCGAATCCGCTTTTTTGAGGTTGGGCGGCGAGGTGACCACCACCACCGGATTCACCTTTTCGTCCATGGCCAAGGGGGAGTCGATCGCCGACACGGCACGCGTCGTGTCGGGGTATTCAGACGTCCTGGTTGTGCGTCACCCGGACGAGGGTTCGGTCGCCCAATTCGCGGCGGCGTCCATCGTGCCCGTCATCAACGCCGGCGACGGGGCGGGCGAGCACCCCAGCCAGGCCCTGCTGGACGTCTACACCTTGGAGCGCGAGCTGGCCGCCCGCGGTCACGGCCTGGACGAGGTGACGCTGGCCATCCTGGGCGATCTGAAGTACGGGCGCACCGTCCATTCGCTGATCCGGTTGATGGGCCAGCGCTGGGGTTGCACCTTCCGGCTGTTTGCGCCAACCGGGCTGGAGTTGCCCGCAGAATTGGTCAGCGAGGCCATCGAACACGGTCATCGCGTCATCGTCTGCGACTCGGTCGTCGAGTCCGTCACGGGGGCGGACGCCGTCTACGCGACACGCGTCCAGCGGGAGCGTCTGCCCGAGGGGACGGACGGTCCGGCCGTCGGCGATCTGCTGAACCGGTCGATGCTGGAAAAGGCCCACAACCTCGACATTGTCATCATGCACCCGCTGCCGCGCGACTCGCGCCCCGGCGCTTTCGATCTGAGTCCCGATGTCGACGACCTGCCTGGCCTGGCGATTTTCCACCAGACGGACAACGGCTTGGCCATCCGCATGGCGATTTTTTTGACGGTCTTGGGTGTCGACGCCGAACAGACCCGCCTGACGATCAAGCAGCGGCCCTGGAAGGCCGACCTGCACTGGGACGAGGACGCAGAATGACACTCGACGAATACCAGGCCGCCATCGTCGGCTTCGACACGAACACCAGCCGCCAATACGACCTTCGCGACGGCACCTACGTCGACAAGATCCTCGGCCTGGTGGGCGAATCGGGCGAGTTGGCCGACAAATTCAAGAAGATCATCCGCGACAAGGGTTCGGTCATCGGCCCCGCCGACCGGGAAGAACTGCTCAAGGAACTAGGCGACGTGCTGTGGTACGTCGCCACACTGGCCCGCTATCTTGATTCCAGCTTGGACATCGTGGCAACACAAAACGTCGCCAAACTAGCCGACCGCCAGCAGCGCCACCTGATCCAAGGCGAGGGCGACAACCGCTAGTCATCCCCCTGGGTGGCGGCGGAGCCGACGGGGTGGTCCTTTCAATTCCCCTCTGGGGAGGGGTGGCAGTCGCGAAGCGACTGACGGGGTGGTCCTTTCAATTCCCCTCTGGGGAGGGGTGGCAGTCGCGAAGCGACTGACGGGGTGGTCTTTTCGATTCCCCTCTGGGGAGGGGTGGCGGCGGAGCCGACGGGGTGGTCCTCAAGCAGGTGCAGCGCCACAGCCACAGAAAATTCCCCTCTGGGGAGGGGTGTCGGCGGAGCCGACGGGGTGGTCCTCCAAGCGTGTGCAGGAAGGTGACCGACCACCCCGGCACGCTCCTGGAGGAGATAACCCCGCAAAACCTCCCCG
>WRFI01000019.1 GCA_009778875.1 Propionibacteriaceae bacterium
ACTTGCTTCCCTGCTGGAGTCGCTGACGCGGACACCGGCTTTGCCGGACATGCTCGACCAGGCCGCCGCGTGGTTCGCGCAGCGTTGGCAAGCCGACGGCGCCCTGATCTGGCAGGTGGTGCCGGGCGGCGAGATCGTCGCCATGGCCGGATACCCGCCGGACCTGCCTGACCTGGGTGCCGTAAGGATACCGGTGGGCAGCGGCGTGGTCGGCCGGGTCGCGGCCGACGCCGTCCCGGTAGCTCTGATCGACGACAGCCCCCGCAACCTGGCGCATCGCCGGCTGCTGGGGCTTTCTACCGGTGCGGTCGTGTCCCGGCTGTGCGTCCCCGCCCGACTGCCGTCGGGAGCGGTCGTGGCGGTGGTGGCCCTTCACCAGCGCACGCGACGGGCGTTCACGGGTGACGAGACGGACCTGTGCCAACGGGCGGCCGACCTGTTGGCCCTGCGTATCGGCCTGGACACCGCCGCCGCCTCTGAGGCTGCCCAACTGGCCGCCCGGGACGGCCTCGTCGCCGCCACGGTGAATGCCCAGGAAACCGAACGCCGCCGGGTCGCGGCCGATCTTCACGACGGGGTGAGCCAGGCGATCGCCGGGCTGACCTTCCACCTGTCGGCGGCGGTGGCCGCTCTGGCCGACGACGACACCGACTACGCGCGCGAGCAGGTGGGCGCCGCCCGGGCGCTGGCCGATCTGGCGATGGGTGAGACGCGGGCGGCCATCACCGGCTTGCACAGCCCGGTGATCGACGACCTCGGACTGGCGGCCGGCCTGGCCAGCATGGCGAGAGTCATTCCCAACCTCGACATCGAGGTGGCGGCCGATGACGTTGAACTGTCGGCGGCGGTGACCGCGTCGCTGTTCCGCATCGCGCAAGAGGCCGTCCAAAATGTGGTCAAGCACGCAAACGCCCGGCACGCCTGGATTCAACTGGCGAGCCGGGGCGCGTCCGTGGTGCTGTTGATCAGTGACGACGGCGACGGCTTCGTGGCGCCCGTCGGCGACGGCGTGTCGGCCGGGGCTGCCGCCGGACACTACGGGTTGGCCGGCATGGCCGAGCGGGCGCGTCTCATCGACGGGCGCCTCTTCGTCCGCTCCGCCCCCGGTGAAGGCACCACGATCGAGGTGACGGTGCCGATTTGATCGTCAAAATTCCCCTCCTTAGGAGGGGTGCCGGCGGAGCCGGCGGGGTGGTCCTCCGAACGTATGCAGAAACGTGACCGACCACCCCGTCAGGCCCTTAGGGCCTGCCACCCCTCCCCAGAGGGGAATTTACGGCGTTCCATCAGCCGCTGCAGCAGCGGTGTGAAGATCAGTTGCATGGCGAGATCCATTTTCCCGCCGGGCACCACGATGGTGTTTTTCCGCGACATGAACGAATCGTGCAGCATGGCCAGCAGGTACGAGAAGTCGATGCCGCGCGGATCGCGAAACCTGATCACCAGGAAGCTCTCGTCCGCCGACGGGATGTAGCGGGCGACAAACGGATTGGACGTGTCCACCGTGGGCACCCTCTGGAAATTGACATCCGTCTCCGAGAACTGCGGGCAGATGTAGTTCACGTAGTCGGGCATGCGCCGCAGGATGGTGTGCACCACCGCCTCATCGGAATAGCCGCGGGCGTCGCGGTCCCGGTGCAGCTTCTGGATCCACTCCAGGTTGATGATCGGCACGACGCCGATCTTGAGATCCGCATACTTGGCGATGTTCACCTCCGTCGTGACGATCGCACCGTGCAGCCCCTCGTAGAAAAGCAGGTCGGTGCCCTCGGGGATGTCGCTCCATTCGGTGAACGTGCCCGCTGGCTGGCCGTAGGTGGCGGCTTCGTCGGCGTCGTGCAGGTATCGGCGGATTCGGCCGGTGCCCGTTTGACCATAGTTGAGGAAAAGCTGCTCCAGGTCGGTCATCAGGTTCGCTTCGGGCGAGAAATGGCAGAAGTTGTGGTTGCCGTCGGCCTCGGCCGTGGCGATCTTGGCGGCCATGTCGACGCGGTCATAGCGGTGAAACGAGTCGCCCTCGACCATGACGGGCGTCATGTGCTCCCGACGGAAGATCTGCTCCATGGCATGGGAGACGGACGTCGTGCCGGCACCGGAAGATCCGGTGATCACGACGACAGGGTGTTTTTGTGACATGTTCAGCTCCGAAATAGTGATCTGGTATTGAAAAGGGATGATTCGTAGTAGGGCTCGTCTGTGTCTTGCGTGTGATACTGCTCGATCCGCTCCACTTCCTCGCGCGAACCAAAGATCAACGGAACCCGTTCATGGATGTCGGCGGGTTGCACTTCAAGCATGCGGGCCCTGCCCGTGGAGGCTTTTCCCCCCGCCTGCTCGATCAGGAAGGCGACCGGGTTGGCCTCGTACAGCAGCCGCAGACGTCCGCTGGCCGCCGGCTGCTTGGTGTCCGTCGGGTAGAGGAACACGCCGCCGCGGGTCAGAATCCGGTACGTTTCAGCCACCAACGAGGCGATCCAGCGCATGTTGAAGTCCCGCCCTCTCGGGCCGGTGCTGCCGGCCAGCAGCTCGTCAACGTAGCGCTTGATCGGCGCTTCCCAAAAGCGTTCGTTGCTGGCGTTGATCGCGAACTCGCTGGTGGTCTGCGGCACCCGCATGCCCGGATGGGTCAACTCGAACTCGCCCACCTCAGGGTTCAGGGTGAAGCCGTCCACACCGGCACCGGTGGTGATCACCAGCATGGTCGACGGCCCGTAGAGGACGAATCCGGCGCACACCTGCGCGGTGCCGGGCTGCAGGAAGTCTTCGGCGGTCGCCACCTCGCCCGGGCGTGGACTGCGCAGGATGGAGAAAATCGTGCCGACCGAAATGTTGATGTCGATGCTGGATGAACCATCCAGGGGATCCATCGCCAGCAGGTACTTTCCCCGCTTGTAGGCGTTCGGGATGGGGAATACCTCTTCAAGATCCTCGCTGAGAATGCCTGTCAGATGGCCGCCCCACTGCGTCTCGTCAACGACGATTTCGTTGCTGACCAGGTCAAGCTCCTTGGGCGATGAGCTCAGCGTTCCGGCCAACCCCCCTAGGCGGACCCGGTTTGAGATGATCTTGGCGGATGTCGCCACGGCATTGAGCAGCGCGGAAAAGTCGCCGGTAGCTTCGGGGTGCTGGTGCTCCTGCTCGATGGTGTACCGGGTCAATGTCATTCGGCGGGACATGGGTCACACCGCCGCTTCGTCTTGGCCTAGATAAAACATCCTCAAACCGTAGGCCTTGTCGGGGGCCTTGGGCATCACCCCAAGAGCGAAACCTGGGGGGTGAGGTCTGAGGGTGCAATCCTCACCCGTCGATTCACCCAATCATGCGTATCGGCCAGGCCGGGCGACAGAGCATCATGGGTGCCATGACTGTTCAGAATCCTGCCACACCCGCCCGCTGGGACCCCGGAGTGCACAGCTACGCCAGCATGGGCTACTACGATCCCGACTATGTTCCGAAAGACACCGATGTGCTGGCGGTCTTCCGGGTCACCCCGCAGGACGGGGTGGACCCCGTAGAGGCGGCCGCGGCGGTGGCGGGGGAGTCGTCCACGGCCACCTGGACGGTGGTTTGGACCGACCGGTTGACGGCCAACACCCACTACCAGGCACGGGCCTACAGGGTCGACCCGGTGCCGGGGCGGCCGGGCGAATACATGGCGTACGTGGCGTACGACATCGACCTGTTCGAGGAGGGCTCGATCGCCAACCTGACCTCGTCGATCATCGGCAACGTCTTCGGGTTCAAGCCGCTCAAGGCGCTCCGCCTGGAAGACATGCGGATCCCCGTCGCCTACGTCAAGACCTTCCAGGGGCCCGCCCACGGCATCGTCATGGAGCGAGAGATGCTCAACAAGTACGGCCGGCCGATGCTGGGCGCCACGATCAAGCCGAAGTTGGGGTTGTCCGCCCGCAACTACGGACGCGTGGTGTACGAGGCCTGCCGCGGCGGCTTGGACTTCACGAAGGACGACGAGAACATCAACTCCCAGCCGTTCATGCGCTGGCGCGACCGGTTCCTGTACTGCATGGAGGGTGTCAACCGCGCCGTCGCGGAAACCGGCGAGATCAAGGGCCATTACTTGAACGTCACCGCCGCCACGATGGAGGACATGTACGAGCGGGCCGAATTCGCGAAGGAGCTCGGCTCGGTGGTGGTCATGATCGACCTCACAATCGGCTACACCGCAATGCAGTCGATGGCCAACTGGGCCCGCCGCAACTCGGTGCTGCTGCACCTGCACCGGGCCGGGCACTCCACGTACACAAGGCAGAAGACGCACGGGGTGAGTTTCCGGGTGATCGCCAAGTGGGCCCGGCTGATCGGCGTCGACCACATCCATGCCGGCACGGTCGTCGGCAAACTGGAGGGCGATCCGGCCACAACGCGCGGCTACTACGACACGCTGCGCGAGGACCGAATCCTCACCAACCCGGCGCACGGCATCTACTTCGACCAGGACTGGGCGTCAATGCCGGGCGTGATGCCGGTGGCCAGCGGTGGTATCCACGCCGGCCAGATGCACCAGCTGGTGGACATGTTCGGGGACGACGTGATCATGCAGTTCGGTGGCGGCACGATCGGTCATCCTTACGGCATCGCCGCCGGTGCCGAGGCAAACCGGGTCGCGCTGGAAACCATCATCAAAGCCCGCAACGAGGGCCGGGACATCATGCGCGAGGGTCCCGATCTGCTGCGCGCCGCGGCGGCCAAAAACAAGCCGCTGGAAGCCGCCCTGGCCACCTGGGGCGAGATCACATTCGACTACACCTCCACCGACGCCCCGGACGCGATTCCGACGGCGAGTGTTTGACAGAAAGGAGCTGACAATGAGACTTCGCCATGGAGCATTCAGCTATCTGCCCGATCTGACGGACGACGAGATCGCCGCCCAAGTGCGCTACGCGCTCGATCAGGGCTGGCCGGTGTCGGTCGAGCACTCGGACGACCCACATCCTCGCAACATCTACTGGGAGATGTGGGGCCTGCCGATGTTCGATCTGACCGAACCGGACGGCGTGCTGCGCGAGATCAACGATTGCCGCTCGACGTTCCCCGATCACTACGTCCGAGTGATGGCCTACGACGCCCGGCTGGGCCGCCAGACCACCGCGCTGAGCTTCCTCGTCCAGCGGCCAGCGGTCGAGCCCGGTTTCCGTCTTGACCGCACAGAGTCCGAGGGACGGGTCCAGCGCTACGCGGTGCACTCGTACGCCACGGAGCGGCCCGCCGGGTCGCGCTACGGCTCATGACCTCCGGGTTTCAGCTGTATCAGCCGGGGAGGGAGCCGTCACCTGGCCGCGTCCCAGGTGACGGTGCCCCAGCAACCGACCTGCCGGAGGTCCCCCTGGCCGAGGACGCCGAGATCGATCTGACACAGGACGCGGCGGCGGTCGCCGTCCGTCAGGTACTGGACGAAATCGATGCCGAACTCGTCGGCCTGGCCAATGTCAAGAAGCGCATTGCCGAGATCGCGGCGCTGCTGATGGTCGATCGGGCGCGGGCTCAGTTCGGGCTGTCGGCCAGCCGGCCGACGCTTCACATGAGCTTCACCGGCAGCCCCGGCACGGGCAAGACCACCGTGGCGATGCGGATGGCCCAGATTCTTCACGCCCTGGGCTACCTGGCCAAACCGACCGTGCACCTGGTGGGGCGCGACGACCTGGTCGGGCAGTTCATCGGGCACACCGCGCCCAAGACCAAACAGGCCATCGCCCGGGCCGCCGGCGGGGTGTTGTTCATCGATGAGGCCTACAACCTGTATCGCGCCGACAACGAGCGAGACTACGGCCAGGAGGCCATCGAGATTCTGCTGGCCGAGATGGAGTCTGAGCGCAGTTCGCTAGCGGTGATCTTCGTCGGCTATCCCGATCGCATGGACACTTTCTTCTCCGCGAATCCGGGGCTGTCCTCGCGGGTGGCCCACCATATCGCCTTTGACGACTACAGCACCGGTGAGCTTGCCCAGATCGCCGACCGGATGCTGGCCCAAGACGAGTACGTTTTCGATGACGCCGCCCGCGTCGCGTTTGCCGAGTACCTCGAAGTCCGGGTGACCCAGCCGAGATTTGCGAACGCTCGCAGCGTCCGCAACGCCCTGGAGCGGGCGCGGCTGCGGCACGCCAACCGGCTGGTCAGCCTGGGACGGCCGGTCAGTCTCGTCGAATTGCGCACGCTAACTGAGGCGGACATCCGATCCAGCAGCGTGTTCGATGCCGCCGCTAGCGACCGCCCAGCCACAGATCCGGGTTGAGGCTAGGCTGGCCGACGGTGCCCGAGCCCGTCGTCGGCGACATCATTGAAGCCGACTGGGTGGGGGAGTCGTGCCCGCCTTGGGACGGCGAACCGGACTCGCTGCCACTCTCCGACGGTGAACCCGATTCGGTGCCGCTTTCAGAAGGGCTTTCCGAGGGTGAACCAGACCCTGAGCCGGAACTGCTGTCCGACGGTGAACCGCTGCCGGAGCCTTCGGCCGAAGACGAAGACGTGGCCGAGCTATCGCCACCGCCCTGGCCGCCACTGCCGGAAGGCGGGGGCGGGTTTTGGAACAGCAGTATGACGATCAGCAGCGCAATTGCCGCCAGGGCCAGCATCAACAGCCATGACACAAGCACGGACACCCAGCTGCCCCGATCAGTCCGTCCACCCCAGGGCAGCGGCCAACGCCGCCAGTTCCCGGGCTTGGTTTGGGTGATCCACGGCAACTGGAAGCCCGGGCCGCGTACCGTCCCCAGAGGCGGTGTGCTCGACAGGTCGACGCTGCGCAGCACCCGGTCGGCTTCGGCGATGGCGTCGACCGTGCCGTCATAAGCCAGCGCCACCCACGGTGCCGTCGGCACATCGCTGGTCGGCACCGGTTCGTCCGCTTCGGGGCGGAACTTGTCGGCCAGGCGACCGTCGTCCTGGTCCGTGCCGCCGCGCGCGATGACCGTGTCGGCGTGCATCTTGTTGACTTCGCCAGCCAGCCTGTCGCGGGCCGCCGCGTCGTCGGTGGCGCCCTGGCTGAGGACGATCAGCATGACGGCGGCCGGTTCCGCGCTGTTGCTGGACGGGGCACCCGGCTTGGGCTGGGGTGCTGCCTCGTGGGCCAGGAAGGCGATGCCGCTGGCTCGAGCCGCCAGACGTCCGTCCAACCAGAAGTCACCGATCCGTGGCGGGTCGTCGGGCAGCAGGGCAGCGCCGTAGGGTGGCGGCGGGAACGTTTCGCCGGTCACGGACGGGTTGGCTTGGCTGTCGGACATCCTCACCAACTTTACAGGTAACGGGCTCTTGGCCCATCGGCAAGCGGTTTGGCCGGCCTGTGTGGTGGCTGTGGGTGTCGGATCGTTTGCTGTGCACGGGCGGATGGGTCCGTTGGCAAGCCGTCGGGACGGTAACATGGATTACTCACAAGCACAGAAAGCCAGGCATCGTGAGCACAACCCCGACGGATACCGATCCCGTCCCCACCGGGCAGACTGAAAACACCACCCGTAACCCTGACGGGGCGATGGACGTCAAGGGTGCCGCCGAGCTGCTCGGCAAGGCGTTGGCGCAGGTGCAGCGGGTCATCGTCGGTCAGGAGCACCTGGTCGAGCAGCTGATGGTGGGTCTGCTGGCCAAGGGCCACGTCCTGCTGGAAGGCGTGCCGGGCACGGCGAAGACCTTGGCTGTGCGCAGCTTCGCCACCGTTGTGGGCGGCAACTTCGCCCGCATCCAGTTCACGCCAGACCTGGTGCCGTCCGACATCGTCGGCACCAGAATCTACTCGATGGCCAAAGAAACTTTCGACGTTGAACTGGGGCCGGTCTTCGTCAATTTCGTCTTGGCGGACGAGGTTAACCGGGCCCCCGCCAAGGTGCAGGCCGCCATGCTTGAGGTGATGGCCGAAGGCCAGGTTTCCATCGGTGGCACCACGTACCCGATGGCCAAGCCGTTCATCGTCATCGCAACGGAAAACCCGGTCGAATCCGAGGGTGTCTATCCGCTGCCGGAGGCGCAGCGGGACCGTTTTCTGTTGAAGGTCGACGTGCCCTACCCGAAGGGCAACGAGGAGTTCGAGATCCTGCGCCGCATGTCGATCAAGCCACCCGAGCCTGACCCGGTGCTCGACCCGAAGAAGACGCTGCAACTGCAGGACATGGCGTCGAATGTCTTCGTCCATAACCTGGTGGCCGAATACATCGTCCGTCTGGTCATGTCCACCCGTAACCCCGTCGACTTCGGCATGCCTGACCTTGACAAGGTCATTTCGATCGGTGCGTCGTCGCGTGCCACACTGGGCTTGACGTCCGCGTCCCGCGCGCTGGCGTTGATCCACGGCCGGGACTATGTGCTGCCGTCAGATGTCCAGGCCGTCGCCCAAGACGTCATGGCACACCGCGTGACCCTGAGCTTCGATGCCATTGCCGACAACATTCCGGCGTCCCAGGTGATCGACCGCATTTTGGCGATGGTGCCTGCGCCGACGCCCGTCTGGAACGCCAACCAGCCGCGCGGTTAGCAGGTCGCCCATGGTCATGACGCAGGTGTTGCCGGAATTTGCCCCGCCGTCGGATAACGATGGCGGCGCGGTTTCCACCCTGCTGGAGGCCCCCAAACAGCAGACCATTGCCTTGCGCAAGCTGGCGCCCGAGGCGGCCATGCGCCGCTTGGAACTGACAATTGTCCGACGCCTCGAAGGTTTTCTGCAGGGCGATCACCTGGGCCTTGTCCCCGGCCCCGGCACCGAGCCGGGCGACGCTCGCGTCTATGTGCCCGGCCAAGACGACGTGCGGCGCATGGACTGGGCCGTCACGGCCCGCACCACGGTGCCGCATGTGCGCGATTCGGTGGCCGACCGTGAGCTGGAGGTGTGGGCGTTGCTCGACGTCACGCCGTCCATGAACTGGGGCACCGCCGGCGTGACGAAGAGAGACTTGGGCATTGCGGCGATCGCCACGATCGGGTTCATTTCCCAGAAGGTTGGCGACCGCTTCGGCGGCATGATCCTGCGGCCGGATTCCATCAAGCGGCTGCCCGCCCTGGCGGGGCGCAATGCCCTGTATGGGCTGCTCGGGAAGATGCTTGAGGAGCCCATCGTGCCCGACCATGCGCCGGGCGATCTGGCCTTGTCCGACGGCATTGAACAGATGAACCGCACGCAGCGCCGGCGCGGGTTGCGGGTCGTCGTCTCCGATTTCCTGACCCCGGGCGACGAGGTCGTCGACCCGACCGTCCCCACCGAGTGGGAGCGCCAACTGCGGCGCCTGACGGTGCGCAATCAGGTGCTTTGCGTGGAGGTCATCGACGCCGCAGAGATGGAGTTCCCGGATGTCGGGGAGTTGCTGATAAAAGACCCCGAGACCAATTTCGAGCGTTACGTGAACACGTCGGACGCGAAGGCCCGGGCATTGGTCGATAAGGCGTCGGCCCAGCAGAGGGCCAGGATCGCTGCGGCCATGCGCCGCGCCGGCGTGGGCCACATCCAGCTGAGGACCGACCGCGATTGGGTGCAGGATATCGCCCGGTTCGTCCTGAACTACCGGCGCACGGCCACCGTGTTGCACGTCCCGCCGCAGGGGGTGGCCAAATGATCGCGACACCGGTTGGGCCTTTCGACTTCTTTGCCCCTGTACGGCTGTGGGCGCTGCTTGCCCTGCCCGTGCTGATTGCGCTGTATATCATCGGGCTGCACCTGTCGCGGCGTTCGGGCATCCGATACACCAATACGGGCGTGCTGGCAGCCGTGCTGCCGAAGCAGAGCCAGTGGCGTCGCCACGTCAGCGTGGCCATGGCGCTGTGTTCGCTGGTGCTGATCGCCGGGGCCTGGGCTCGCCCGGCGGGTGTGGAAAAGGTGCCGCGCGAGCGAGCGACAATTGTGCTTCTGATCGACAATTCCATGTCGATGTCGGCCACGGACATTTCGCCCAACCGCTTGGACGCCGCCAAGGCGGCCGCCACCGCCTTCGTCAACCAACTGCCGGCGCAGTACAACGTGTCGGTCGTGTCGCTGGCCGGCTCACCGTCGTCGTACGGGCCACCGTCAACGGACCGCAGCATGGTGCTGCGGGCAATCGACTCGTTGACGCCCGACAAGGGCACAGCCATTGGGGACGCCATAACAGTCGGCTTGAGCACCATCGCCCAGGCGCCGCCCGATGCCAGCGGGAGACTGGCGCCGGCGCTGATGATTCTGCTGTCGGACGGCACCAGCACCAAAGGCGTTGACACGATAGAGGCGGCGGACAACGCGGCCGCCAAGAAGGTGCCGATCTTCACCATCGCCTACGGCACGGCCAATGGCTACGTCGATCTGGACGGCCAGCGGGCCAATGTGGCTCCGGACAAGGCGACGCTCGGCCAGATCGCCCAGATCACCGGCGGGAGAACGTATGACGCCGCGTCGGTGAGCCAGATCAACAACGTCTACAATCAACTGAAAAGTGAGGTCGGTTACGACGAGGTCAACAAAGAGGTGACGGCGCGCTGGGCGCTGTATGCTTTGGCCTTCGCCGTGGTGGCAGCACTTGGCGCAGTATCGATGGCAGCGAGGTGGCCGTAAATGGTGGCGATGGCACTTTCCTTCATGAGTTCACAACGTCTGTGGTGGCTGTTGCTTGTGCCGGTCATCGCGCTTGCGTACACGGGATTGTCGCTGCGCTTGCGCAACCCCACCGGGGTACGGCGGCTGACGCGGTTGTTGCCCGTCGAATCGGCCTGGAAGCGGCACTTTTCGGTGATCGCCTCACTGCTTTCGCTGGCCGCCCTGGTGCTGGCCTATGCCCAGCCGGCCGCCATGGTGGACGTGCCGAAAGATCGGGCCACCGTCGTCATCGCCATCGACGTGTCGGTGTCAATGTCGGCGACGGACGTCGCCCCCAGCCGTATTGAGGCAGAGAAGGCGGCCGCGTCCAGCTTTGTCGATCTGCTGCCGGCGTCGTTCAACCTGGCGGTGGTCAGTTTCGCCGCCACGGCCAACATTGTCATGGCGCCCAGCACCGATCGGGGCGCCGCAAAGAGGGCGATTGACTCGCTTCAGTTGCAGCCGTCCACCGCCATCGGTGAAGGCATCTACACGTCGCTGCAGGCTTTGAAGCTGGCGCCGCCCGACCCCCAGAATCCAGACGATCCGGCGCCTGGGGCGATCGTGTTGCTGTCGGACGGGTCGACGAACAGCGGCCGCTCGTCGGCCGGGGCCGCTCAATTGGCGGCCGATCAGGGTGTGCCCGTCTACACCATCGCCTACGGCACAGACAATGGTTACATCATTGAGAATGGCCAGCGGCAGAGGGTTCCAGTCAATCACGCCGAATTGTCCAACATCGCCAAGACGTCGGGCGGCAAAAAGTTCTCGGCGTCGTCGGCGTCTGACCTTTCGGCGGTGTACCAAACCATCGCCCAAGACGTCGGGTATGTGCAGGAGTTGTCTGAGATTACCGAGCGTTTGGCTGGTGTGGCATTGCTGTTCGCGATAGTCGCCGGGCTGGGTGTCGTCTCTTTGGCGTCCCGATGGCCATGACGGGCGTGTCGGGGTTGGCGGCGCGGGTTGAGGCGGTCCGACAACGGATGGCAGCCGCCGCCCGGCGCGCCGGACGGGATCCGTCGTCAGTCGCCCTGTTGCCCGTGTCGAAGACCCGGCCGGCCGAAGCCGTTGCCGCGCTGGCGGCGGCCGGCAATCTGTCGCGGTTCGGGGAAAACCGTCCCCAAGAGTTGGCGGCCAAGGCACGCGAGCTTGGCGGCCTCGAATGGGTGCTGATCGGGCCGTTGCAGACCAACAAGGCCGCGCTGGCGGCGGAATACGCCTGCCAATTCCAGGGGTTGGATGCTGTGCGCACGGCCGAAGCCCTTGACCGGCGTTTGCAGGCGCTGGGGCGCGGCATGGACGTGCTCATCGAGGTCAACACCTCGGGCGAGACGGCCAAGCACGGCGTGGCGCCCGATGATGCTTTGGCGCTGGCCAGCGACCTGAAGGTGTTTTCGTCCCTGCGCCCGCGGGGTTTGATGACGGTGGCCCTCAACAGCCCGGACGAATCCGCGGTGCGGACGTGCTTCGGGCGGCTGCGCGATGTGCAGGCACAGTTGAGGGACGCCTCGGGCGAGCCATGGGATGAGCTGTCGATGGGTATGTCTGGCGATTTCGAGTGGGCCATCGAGGAAGGCTCGACGATAGTCCGCATCGGGACGGCTATCTTCGGTCCTAGGCCGCCAGGCGCCCCAGCGTGAGGGCCAGGCGCAGCAGGAAGGCGTCGCGGGCATTCGCGGGGGAGTAACCCGTCACCTCTTGAATGCGCTTCAGGCGATAGCGCACCGTGTTCGGATGAATGAACATGTCCCGGGCCGTCGCCTCGATGCTGCCGGAATGATCGAGGAAGCCGGCGCAAGTTTCCAGCAGATCCGACCCGGCATCAACCAGTTGCTGGTACACCGTGACCAGCGCCTGTTGGGCGCCCGGGTTGCCGGCCAGGGCGCGTTCAGGCAAAAGGCTGTCGGCTGCGACGATGACCGGGTGCTCGGGCCAGGCGTTCACCACGGCCGCCCCGGAGGCGGCTTCGACGGCCGAGATATGCGCCTCTGCCAGGCCTGCGACAACGGGCCCGAAGACGATGGGACCGGGTCCAAAACAGTCCTGCAACTGCTTGGCCAGTTTGATGGCACCCGTGCTGTCGGCGTCATTTCCGGCACTGACGACCGCCACCAGATGCTCGCCTTGGACGGCGCCGAGCGCCTGCCGTTCAATGGCTTCGGCGCCCTGGTGGAGTGCGTCAACCGCGACGGCCTGATCCTTGGCGCGGGGCCGCGCCCCAACCATGACGACAACCGGCATGGACGCCGGCCAGCCCAAGGTTGAGGCCCTTGACAGCATGTCTTCGTCGATCTGATCGCGCATCAGCGCGTCAACAATGCGCGACTCGACGTGTTCGTCCCACGAGCCGCGCGACTCGGCCGCCCAGGCGTAGACCTCGGCGGCGGCGAAAGCTGTCGACCGAGAGTAGTAGAGCAGGGACGTCTGCAGCGGGCCCCGGTCGGCCTTCGGCATCAGTTCGTCAATTTGGTGCTCGATGGCGGTGATCGACGTGCGTACCAGATCGACGGTCTGGCCGAGTGTCAGTTGCCGTGTCATCGAGCGGGGCGCGACTGCGAAGATCGAAGCGGGGGTGACGTCCTCGTCCGTGTCATCATCGAACCAGGTGGCGAAGTTGTCGACGGCGGCGCTGACGATCATCGATATCCAGCTGCGGGAGTCGGCGTCAAGGTCGGAATACCAGGGGTGGGCCTCGCCGATGGCCTGCACGATGGCGGTCGCAATGGTGCCGCTCTTCGCGCGGAGATGGCCGACGATGGCCGCCCGGGCACGATCGGAAGGCACCAAGGCGCGTCCGCTGCCAGGGGTGATGGTCGGTTTTGGTGCCATTTTCGCCTTTCCGTCCCCCATTCTAGCGTAGGGGAATTTTATCAAAGTTGAGCCTAGTACGCTCAACTCTGGAATACTGGCCCGAAAAGGGTGGTTGAATCTCGTGAACGCAAACCAGCGTTCCCCTGAATAGAGGAGATGAAACTCAAGATGACTACGCCTTATAATCCGTTTAAGGATCTCGACCGACTGTTCACGTCAGTGTCCCGCTCAGTTTCGGACACGCGCATGCCCATGGACCTTTTCCGCGACGGCGACACTTTCGTCGTCAAAATGGACCTGCCGGGTGTCGACCCCAAGTCCATTGATATCGATGTGGACGACCGCACTTTGACGGTACGCGCCGAGCGTGCTGCCGAGGTGGTCGACGACACCTCCGAGAAGAGTGGATGGGTGAGCCGCGAGCGCAGCTTCGGCACCTATGCCCGTCAGATCTCGCTCGGCTCGGGTCTTGACCTGGGCAAGATCGAGGCAAACTACACCGACGGGGTGTTGACGCTGACGATCCCGGTGGCCGAAGAGGCCAAGCCGCGCAAGATTGCTGTGGCGACGGGCACCAACGTCGTTTCCGACGCGCCCAGCGCCTGACCATCTGATAGCGATCAGTGCCGAGGGCCCCAGCTATGGGGCCCTCGACGCGTTCGGGGTGTGTTATGACGAAGCCTCACAGCTGCCACAGCGCGCTCACGGGAAGGCCGTACAGTCTGTCGGCAAACCGGTAACCCTGTTGGCCTGTGTTCAGCACGATACCTGCCACGAAGCGACTGCCCAGTTTGTCCCGTAAGGTCCGCAGATGTTTGAAGTGGGGTGTCTGGAAGGTGGTGGCAGACTTCACCTCAACAGCGATGATGCCGCCACCCGACAGCTCCAAAATGAGGTCGATTTCGGCCCCGGCGCGGTCTCGGTAGTGAAACAGTTCGAACGGTTGCCGGCTCCAGGTGCGCTGGCGCAGTAGCTCGGCTGCGACGAAACCCTCAAGCGGCCCGCCGAATGCCCCTCCGACGATGTTGTCCAACTGGCCGATCGTCAGCCGGCTCACCCTGGTGGTCAGTCCTGAGTCGACAATGAATCCCTTGTGTCGCGCCGACTCTCGTTCTGACAGGTTGGGCGTCCACGGCGGCAGTGTGTCGATCAACCAGGTATCTGCCAACAAGTCGAGATAGCTGTCTATGGCTGCTGCGGATATGCCCGCCTCGTTCGCGAGTCGGGCCTTGACGAGTTCGCCTGCCTGGTTGGCCGCTAGCAGTCGCATCAAGGACATCGCCCGGTCGGGGTTGAAAAGGCGGCGTAGTTCCGGCATGTCCCGTCTGATCAGTCCCTGTAGATAATCGTCCAGCCAACGCCCGCGCCGCTGGTCTGAAAGCTTCTGGACATCGGGGTAAGCGCCTGTGACCACGAGACGTACATAATCGGGGCGCGTCAAAGTGCTGGTGAAAAGGGCTAACGACCCAGGAGGGGCTTCGCTGATAGAGCTAGCGAAATCGTCATGGCGTTTGACGAGTTCGCCCTGGCTGAAGCCAAACAGGGTGAGCCTGCCCACTCGGCCGGCCAGGCTGTCCGACAGTCCGCGAGTCCGCAGTAGTGATGACGAGCCGGTCAGGATGAATCGGCCCGGTTGACGGTCACGATCGATGGCGGATTTCACGGCCAACGTCAGGTTCGGCAACCTTTGGACTTCATCAATGACGAGCGTGTGACTGCCAGCTTGGGCCACGAACCCCGCGGGGTCCTCCTTGGCCGCCGCCAGAGTTTGTTCGTCATCAAGGTTCATCACGTTGGCATTGGCGTCGCCTGATATTAGTTGCTGACCGAGCGTGCTCTTGCCGACCTGTCGCGCGCCCTCAATGATGAGGCCGGGCATGTAACTGAGTATGTCGCGGGCAATCGGTTCAGCATGCCTTGTCACAAGGTCGTTCATGTTACAAGCGTAACGCTTAACTCATAGATTCGCAATGCCCAACTCGCAGATTCGCAACCTCGAACTCGCAGATTCGCACTACCCAACTCGCAGATTTGCAACGTCACTCGCGGTTCACTGAACAATCTCGGCGGCCTTCCCGATGGGCAGGCGCTGGGTCTCAACCCTGCTTCGCCAGCAGATCGCGGATTTGTGTCAGCAGTTCGTCGGTGGTTGGCGCGGCCGGCTCCTCGGCGGGCTTGGCTTTGCGGGCCTCCAGGGCGGCCAGCGGCTTGACGATCAAGAAGTAGACGACGGCAGCAACCATCAGGAAGTTGATCACGGCGGTGATGAGCACCCCGATGTTGACCGGTCCGATGTTGACGCCGTCAAAATTGGGCTGGCCGAAGACCAAGCCGATGATGCTCATGATGAGTTTGGTAAACGCCGTCACCACGCCGGTGAAGGCAGTGCCAATGATGACGGCCACGGCCAATGAGACGACGTTGCCCTGCATGAGAAACTCTTTGAAACCCTTCATGTTTACTCCCGATTCTTTGGGTTAAGCGAACTCTTAACGAAATCCGCCGACCATTTTAAATCGGCTTACGGGACGATCTCGACGGGGCTCCCGTTCGGCAGGCGCAAGACGGAAAAATGCCGGCGGTCCAGTGTGGCGATCTTGTTCGTGTGGTGGGTGTCGGCCAAGATGACGTTGATAGCGTCGGTCAGCCCGATTCGCTCGTCGGCGTACCGTTCGATCAACTCGGCGGCGAGAGAAAACTGGGCGTCAGTGATCTTGGCGATTTCCCAGGCTGGTTCAAGTAGAGCTCTGATGACTTTCAGCTCGTTGTTGACGCCCAGCCTGGTCAGAACTAGGTAGTCGAGTTCGGCGATGACGTAGGGGGAGACAATCAGCGGTTCGTCAGCCTGACCGAGGAGGTCAGAGACCGCCTTGTGAGAACTCTCCTTTGGGTGGAAGAAGGCCAGCAGCACGCTTGTGTCGATGATCATGCTTGGCCAAAACCTTCGAGCCAGTCGTTGGTGTTCCAGTCAACCGACGTCCAGTCACCGTCCAGGAAACCGCCCGTCGGCTTGGGCCGCTCGATCGCGACGATGGACGCGGCGATGGCGGCGCGCATGACCTCCGCTTCGGAGGTCTGGCGCCGGTCGGCTTCTCGTTCGACGGCCCGTTTGAGATCGTCGGGGAGATAAAGCGTGGTCTTAACCATGCCATATATGGTACCAGCTATCGAACCAAGACTGCCAACAGATCTGGCAGTAGTTCACGCTTGACAAAGGCCACGCGGTGCCACCTTGACAGCCGGTGGCTTGTGCGGGTAGCCTCAATGAAGTGGCCTTTGTCTAGGTGAAAGGGGGTTGACGTGGGTTATTCGGTGATTGATTT
The DNA here is from genome assembly GCA_009778875.1 of Propionibacteriaceae bacterium. Classification (GTDB taxonomy): domain Bacteria; phylum Actinomycetota; class Actinomycetes; order Propionibacteriales; family Propionibacteriaceae; genus WRGV01. Next base: position 16,675 of record WRFI01000019.1, read on the forward strand.
GGGTGCGTTGGCGAAGATGATCACGGGTATGGATGCGGCGTTGGATGTTTTGGGTGAGATCGAGTCGAAACTGGACGGGTGTGCGTTGGATGCGGGCGTGTTGTTTGATTTGTCTTTGTTGCATGAGGGGCAGGTTTGGTTGTCTGACGGGGTGGCTGATTTGCGGCGCCGGCAGTATGTTGGTGAGGTGTTGGCGGGTAGTGATCCGTCGGTCACGTCGGTGACGTTTCCTGATTCGGCGATCGGGC
>WRFI01000020.1 GCA_009778875.1 Propionibacteriaceae bacterium
TACGCGCCGTGTCCGGCCGTGACCGCGATTCCGACGCACCGCAGTCCCGACACCGCCACCTCACCTTCCCCGCCGACGTGAAACCATTCTTCTTCATCGACCCGCCACATACCACACACTGGGTCGGATATCCACGAACATGCACAATCTAGGGTTTCAAACCCTAGACACACCTCAAAACAACCATTCGACTAGCAAAAACACGACAATACAGACACACAATTTGGCCTATACCCCAGTTTTTGAGTTGGATGTACCTTAGATGTACCTCAACGGATTCCGGCTCAGGGTTGTTGGCCAGAATTGTCAGCCTGTCGGCATAGACTCTTCTCATGCCTTCAGATCGAAGTGGCAAGGTCTATGTACTTGCGCTAACGCCACCGAACCAACTGCCCCTGATACCGACCCCTGCCGAGTACGTCGAAACATGCTTGCAGGCGGGACGAAGTACCAAACGATATGGCCGTGAATGGATACTTGGTCAGGGAAAACGTGACGATCAGCTACTTACCGGACGCATTGGCTTCAGAGGAGCGCAGGGCGTTGCCGAGGTGTACGACGACAGCATCAAAGACTTTCGGCCCATGGCTGTTCCAGCTGGACTTGCGGTTTCCTATGTGGTGAACCTTGTTACACTGAAGCTGGCAGTCCAGCCCCGCGGCAGCGAAATCAAGCTCAATGGACTGATCGGAGCTTTCCGCGCATTACTCTCTTCGGATCGTGAAATGTGGAAAGTGTCAATCCCAGGGAAAGTGGCGATCACCTACACCGAGTGGCTTGAGACTGTGGACAAAGTGACTGAGGTGAAGTTCCACCTTCGCAAGCCAAACCCGCACTATCAGGACACACCTGACCTCCAGGCTCTGTTGGACCAGGCGGAGGCAGAGTCTGCTCGATTGAGACTTCGGTCGAGTGAAGGACTCGACGTCTCCTCACCATTCGTAACCCAGTCAATGAAACACGTTGGGCTTGGATACGGCGACGCGGTTCTGGTGGGCCAACGTCAAGGACCCGCTGGGCTTAGCGAGACTATCTACAACAGCCAACTCAACTCAGAAGAGTCGGGTTTTGCTGCGCCTGCGAGTGAGAACGGCGAAGTCAGCGCAGATACGTTAACCAAGGTGCTGGCTGGGGCCGATAATGCCAGCGGCGTCTCGCAAGGAGACAGCAGTGATCAAGAACAGCAGTCTGCCTCCAAGCAATAGCAGGCGTCCAATGCGCTACACCGCTGTCGGTTCCGTAGTTCTATCACCGGACTTTCTGGTGGGGGTCCCGGTCGGCTTTATCGTGGCTACACCCGTACTATTTAGCTCGACTGTTCAGAGCAACTTGCCAACGCTCCTTCTGGCAGTTGCCGGGTTTGGGGCAGCCATAGGTGCAATCGTGTTGACCGCTCTGTCTGTCCTCCTGACAACAACGACTCCTGCCTACCGGCGACTGCTTGCCAAGACCCCCCACGGAGTGGGTGGCGTGACAAGACCGTTCCAATTGGTGATTGGCATCTCGGCGACTGCGGTTGTTGCGGGTTTTGGCACGGCTCTGCTCGTCGAGGTGTTGCCGGCTGGATGGGCGAAATACCTCGTGACTGGCGTCGCCATCGCATTGCTGCTTTGGTCCGTTTTCGGATGTTATCAGGTCAGCCGCCAGATGATTACGCACTGGACAAACGGCGCCCGAATACAGGATATTGAAGATGCCAAGAACATGGGCGACACCAATGAGCCCGCGGCCGGACCAAACTCACAATAGCCATAAAAGCACGTTAGGTGCTCCCGATAGTGGTGCCTCCGGCTCACGGGAGGCTGACGGCGCGCCGCCATCGCCGCCCAGTTTCGTCAGTGAGCCTCAGTAGGCTGTTGTGCATGGCTTCTTCAGACCCGCTGACTCTCCTTGCACCGGAGGCTCGGGCGCGCGTGCTGATCGACGGGCAACTGGTGGCCGCAGGTTGGTCGGTTCAGGATCGCTCGGGCCTGAACTTGTTTGCGACGCAGGGTGTTGCGGTGCGGGAGAAGATCATGGCGGCGGGGCATGGCCGGGCCGACTATCTCCTATATGTCGACAAGCGGGTCGTCGGGGTTATTGAGGCTAAACCGGCCGGCACGCCGCTGTCGGGGGTGGAGTGGCAGTCAGCGATGTACGCGGACGGTCTGCCCAAGGAGGACCAGTTGCGGGCGGTGTTGGTGCATGACCGGTTGCCGTTCGTTTTCGAAGCGTCGGGGTCAGAGACTCATTTCACGAATGGTTTCGATCCGAAACCGCGGGGGCGAAGGCTGTTCGCTTTCGCGCAGTCTGGAACGTTGGCGCGTTGGATCAGGGAGGCCGAAGCTGATCCGGCGTGGCCAACGTGGCGGGCACGGGTCGCCGACGTGATGCCGCCTCTGGTCACCGATGGGTTGCGTCCAGCCCAGATCGGCGCCGTCAATGGCTTGGAGCGGGCACTGAAGGAGCAGCGGTTTGACCGGTCGTTGATCCAGATGGCGACGGGTGCTGGCAAGACATTTACGGCGATCACGAGCGCCTACCGCCTGTTGAAGTACGGCGGCTTCCACCGGATTCTGTTCCTGGTTGACCGTAACAATCTGGCCGATCAGACGCTGGCTGAGTTCGGTAACTATCGTCTGCCCGACGATGGCCGTCGTTTCACCGAGGTGTACGGCGTCGACAAACTGACCCGCTCCGGAATGCTGTCGTCGTCGTCCGTGGTCATCTCGACGATCCAGCGGGTCTATTCGGTGCTGCGCGGCCAGGAGGTCGCCGAGGAGGACGACCCGAATCTGGACGAGTTCACGCCCGACGCTCCGGTGAGTGTCGAGTACAACGCGGAGATGCCGCCGGAGGCCTTCGATCTGGTGATCGTCGATGAGGCGCACCGCTCTATCTACGGGGTGTGGCGTGGTGTGCTGGAGTATTTCGACGCACACATCGTCGGGCTGACGGCCACCCCCGGCAAACAGACATTCGCCTTCTTCAAGCAGAACCTCGTCTCGGAGTACACCTACCCGCAGTCAGTGGCCGATGGTGTCAATGTCGATTTCGACATCTACCGCATTGCCACCCAGATCACCCAGGACGGCTCGACTATTGAAGCGGGGACGGTCGTGCCGGTGGTTGACAAGCGGACCCGCCAGCAGCGGCTGGAAACCCTCGACGACGACTTGGATTACACGCCGACGCAACTCGACCGGGCCGTCACCTCGACATCCCAGATCAGGCTGGTGCTGGAGACGTTCCGGGACCGCCTGTTCACTGAGATTTTCCCCGATCGTTCGGCGGTGCCGAAGACGCTGATTTTCGCCAAGGACGACGCGCACGCCGAACAGATCGTATCCGCAGTGCGTGAAGTGTTTGGCGAGGGCAACGACTTTTGTGCCAAAATCACCTACACGTCGCGGTTTGCCAAGCAGATGCTGCAGCAGTTCCGCACATCGCCGACGCTGCGGGTGGCAGTGACGGTCGACATGATCGCCACGGGCACCGATGTGAAACCGTTGGAATGCGTTCTCTTCATGCGCGATGTGCGGTCGCCGCAGTACTTCGAGCAAATGAAAGGACGCGGTGCCCGCACCATCCCTAACGCTGATTTCCAGTCCGTCACACCAGACGCGATAGTGAAGACGAGGTTTGTGATCGTTGACGCCATCGGGGTGACCGAGCATGATTTCGTCGAACCGCCGCTCAATCGGCTGGACGAGAAGTCAGTTTCGACGAAGAAGCTCATGGAGCGCGCCGCATCGCTGACGATCACCGAGGACGAGACCGCCACGCTGGCATCGCGGCTGGCGGCGTTGGAGCGGCAGTTGACCGACGAGGAACGTACCGAGTTGGACAAGGTAGCGGGCCAGCCGGTGAAAACCATCGTGCGGGGTATGGTCGATGCGGTCGACCCGGACGTCCAGGTTAGTGCCATCGCGGCTCAGCCTGGCGCAGACCCCGCCACCGTCATCCACGACCTGCTTGACCATGCCATCGAACCGCTGGCGGCAAACCCAGAACTTCGCGCCCGCATCCTGGAGCTGCGGGCCTCCTACGACCGGGTGATCGACGAGGTCAGCGTCGACGCGCTGCTCGACTCGACTGGCGGTGTTGTCGACACCGGTCGAGCCCGCTCCATCGTCGACTCCTGGGCCGGCTACCTGCGCGATCACCGCGACGAGATCAGCGCCATCCAAACGATCCAGGAAGCCCGCACAGCAGACGGTCGAGCCCAGCATGTCACCTTCGCCCAGATCAAGGAGTTGGCCGATCGTATCAAGCGCCCGCCCCACAACTGGACGCCGGATGTCATCTGGGCCGCCTACGAAGCCATCGACCAAGGCATAGTCCGACACAGTGAGGCCCACACCTTGACCGATCTGGTCTCGCTGCTACGCTTCACCCTCGGCCTGGACGACCAGTTGGTGCCCTACGTCGATCAGGTACGCGAACGCTACGCCGCCTGGCTGCTCCAACAAACCAACGCCGGTGTCACCTTCAATGACGCCCAACGCTGGTGGCTCGACACGATGGTCGACATTATCTGTGCCTCGGCTGGCATCACCGCTGCCGACCTCGACGAAAGCCCCTTCACCGAACGCGGCGGCGTCGACGGCATCATCCGCGACTTCGGCGACCAAGCCCGGCACTACCTCGACGAACTCAACAGGCGGGTGGCATGAGGGGGTTGCCAGACACCTGGGTTAAGCGCCCCCTCGCATCTCTGCTTATCACCTCCATCGGAGGCGTGTGGGGTGAACTCCCAGGGGAAAGCGAAGTTGATGTTGCTGTCATCCGTGTCACGGAACTGAAGCCACACGGCGGCCTTGACGTTTCCACCGCTGCTGAACGGTCAGTTGCCACGAGGCAACTCGCATCGAGAGAGTTGAGAGAAGGCGACCTGATCTTCGAGAAGTCGGGAGGCGGACCGAACACTCCAGTTGGCAGAGTAGCCTTGATACCGCGACTTGATCGGCGCACCGTGTTCTCGAACTTCATGCAGCTCTTGCGGCCCTCGACCGACGCGGCTGAACCGCGTTTCCTGCACTTGTTTTTGACCTATTATCATGAGTCCGGGCAAACCGCCCAGTTCCAAACTGCCACTACGAATATCCGTAACATCAAGGCAAGCGAGTTCCTGGAATCGGTGGACGTACCGCTGCCGCCATTGGCTGAGCAGCGGCGCATCGTCGCCATCCTCGAAGACCACCTCACCCACCTCGACGCGGCGGCAGATCGGTGTTATCGAGCCGCACGCCGCGCCTCAGCGTTGGTGGACCACGCCGCGATCAGAACGCTGCTCGGGTCGGAGACGACAGACCGGTTTGCTCTCCTTGACGACAACTTGCCTGACTTGCCGCATGGATGGGTGTGGTCGACGCTCGGGGACGTGTCCCACCTTGTTGGGGGGATCACCAAAGACGCGAAAACTCAATCAGACCCATCGCTTCCCGAGATTCCCTACCTCCGCGTAGCTAACGTCCAACGAGGTCGCCTCGATCTATCTCACGTGACAACCATCAGAGTCCCTTTGGAGAAGGTGAATCGTTTGATCCTGAAGAGCGGCGATGTACTCCTGAACGAAGGTGGCGACCGAGACAAACTCGCTCGCGGCTGGGTGTGGCAAGAAGAGGTACCCGGCTGCATTCACCAAAACCATGTTTTTCGGGCTCGACCGGACACGTCGGTCGTCGATCCTTACTGGCTTTCCTGGGTAGCCAACACCATCGGCGCTTCCTGGGCATTGAGACATGGCAAACAGAGCGTGAACCTGGCATCGATCAGCCTTTCGACGATCTCACAAATGCCCGTTCCACTACCTCCGCTCACCGAACAAAGGGCGCTACTGGGCAAGATCGACCATCTCGCGGCCGGCACCAAGGTACTCAACGACCAGATGTCCGCGACGATGGCCCAGGCCCAGGTGCTGCGTCGTTCCCTCCTTTCCGCCGCCTTCTGCGGCGACCTCACCGCCGATTACCGAAAGGACTCATGATGGCTTCTCCGCAATGGGATCAGTTCAAGACCGCTATCCTGCACTTGCTTGGTGAACATAGCCCGCTGACTCTCTATCAGCTCTATGACCGGGTGCCTGGGATGGTTGGGCTTTCGGCCGAAGAAATGCAGGAGACTGTACCGTCGGGTCAGCCTCGCTACAAGAACCGGATTGGCTGGATGACCACCTATTTGGCGAAAGCTGGCGCCATTGACCGCCCCAAGCGTGCCACGTTCGCAATAACGGAACGCGGACGGCAGTTGCTAGGCGAAGGCGGCATCATCACTGCCGAACGGCTCATGCAGTTTCCAGAGTTCGCAGAGTTCCTACGTGGCACAAAGGACGGTCCGTCCGCTGCCCAGGTCGACATCGGCCCGCCTGTGTCCACTGACGAGACACCAGAGGAGACAATCCAAAGGCTCGCTGACGAGTTGCGCAAGCTGGTTGAGGCCGACTTGGTGGATCGCCTACGAAGTGTTGACCCACTGGAGTTCGAGCGATTGGTGCTGAAAGTCCTGGCCCGTATGGGGTATGGCAAGGATGGCTCGCTCGACACCACCAAAGCTTCACACGACGAAGGCATTGACGGCATCATCAGTGAAGACCCGCTCGGATTGGATCGCATCTACATGCAGGCCAAACGTTTCCAGAACGGCAGTAATGTCGGCATCAAGGATGTCATGGCCTTCATCGGCGCGCTCGCCACCCATCAGGGCGATCGCGGCGTGTTCATCACTAGCTCCGGGTTCACGTCGGATGCCATCCAGGCGGCAAACAAAACCAACGCTCGCGTCGAACTGATCGACGGTAAGCGGCTGGCCAAGCTGATGGTGGACAATGGAATCGGCGTTCAGGAGAAGTCTCTGACGCGCGTCTATATGTTGGATGACGACTTCTTCGAGGAGCTGTAGTCACATATGGCCATCAGCGTTATCACATGGATCGCAGGAATCGTGACGATCCTGTCTGCGGTCTGGGCTTTTTGGGTGCATTGGCACTACCGACCTCGCGTTTTCTGGGATGTAACGACCGCAAGCTTGCTCAACAACATCCCTGTCAGAATCGGTCTTGACAGGCACCTGTCGGCAGCAATGGGGGTCACGATAACCAATGCGGGAACTAACGCAGCATTCAAGGCGCAGGTCGAAACAAGCGAGCGTCCCGGGGAGTTCCCATCGGCACGGAACCCGGACTATTTCGTTGTTGACGATGGCCCGTATTTGGTGATGGCACCGCTCGCACCAAGCTCATCGGTCCAAATGTCGATTCTCCCAGCCCAAAACGGTCAGTTATTCCCAGGCGCGTCAGTTTGTATCAGTTGGCGCATGCTTCCCGACGAGAAGAGGCAGCACAGGCAATGCTTTACTTTGACTGCTGACATGGCTTGGGTCGGCAGCAAAGTTAAGCGACTAGCAAACAATGACACCGCTCAGAATGGCGAAGTGAGCACAAAGGAGGCGCAGCCCGATGGCTGAGGCACGACAGCTAGTCCAGAAATTGATGGCGTACCGCGATGTTCTGCGCGACGACGGCGTGGGTGTCATTGAGTACACGGAACAGTTAACCTATCTGCTGTTTCTGAAGATGGCGCACGAGCGGGCCAACCGTCCGTTGCGGCCGGAACGGATCGTGCCGGAAGAGTACGACTGGACGCGGTTGGTCGACGCCACCGGTGAGGAGTTGGAGCGTCTGTACTCGTTGATGCTCGACAACCTGGGCAAGCAACCCGGAGTGGTTGGCGTGATCTTCCGCAAGGCACAGAACCGCATCCAGGACCCGGCGAAGCTGCGCCGTCTCGTTTCGGACTTGATCGACAAGGAGCACTGGTCGAGCTCGGGTACCGACCTGACGGGGGATGCCTACGAGGAGATTCTGGCGTCCGGCGCGGCCGATCAGAAGTCGGGCGCGGGCCAGTACTTCACTCCACGCGCTTTAGTCCACGCGATCGTCGACTGCATCCAACCGACGATCCGTGACACGGTCGTTGATCCAGCCTGTGGCACGGGCGGTTTCTTGCTGATGGCCCACGAGTACGTCTCGCAGGGCGCAGTCAATATGACTCCTGAACAGCGTGACCATCTGCGCGACTCGCTGGTGTCGGGTGTCGAGTTGGTCGACGCGACGGCCCGTCTGGCAGCAATGAACATGCTGCTGCATGGCATCGGTATGGCTACGGGTGACTCGTTGATCGAGGTGCGCGACTCCCTGGCGGCCGATCCAGGCAAGCGTTGGTCAGTCGTGGTGACGAACCCGCCCTTTGGTACGAAGTCGGCGTTGACGATGGTCGGGCAGGACGGCAAGGCGGTCCGTGAAGATGCCTCGATCGAGCGCCAGGACTTCATCGTCACTACGAGCAACAAACAGTTGAATTTTGTTCAACACATCGCCACGATCCTGGACATCAACGGCCGGGCGGCTGTGGTACTGCCGGACAATGTGCTGTTTGAGGGCGGCGCGGGCGAGACAATCCGTCGTCGTCTGCTGACCGATTTCGATCTGCACACAATGCTGCGGTTGCCGACGGGCATCTTCTACGCGCAGGGCGTCAAGGCTAATGTGTTGTTCTTCGACAAGAAGCCTGCCCGCCCCGGCCAGCCGTGGACAGAGAAACTGTGGGTGTTTGATCTGCGCACCAACATGCATTTCACGCTGAAGCAAAACCCATTGCGGCGTGCCGACCTGGATGAGTTCGTCGCCGCCTATCTGCCGAGTCGACCGCACCTAGAGCGCCGCGAGTCCGAACGCTGGCGCTCGTTCACCTACGACGAGCTAACCGTCCGGGACAAGGCCAACCTCGACATGACCTGGCTGAAAGATGACTCACTCGACGACCTGGACAACCTGCCTGCCCCGGACATCATCGCACGTCAGGTCATTGACGATCTTGCCGCCGCTTTGGCCGAGTTCGAGGCCGTAGCCGCAGCGCTGGAAGGAGACAGTCATGCCTAGTCAAGACACTGCTAGCCAAAGGCTGCGTCGCACGCGATCATGGCTGTTTCTGGAAAGGACACCATTGTGACGAAGCCATTACCTCTTCGTGTCTTCTTGGCGTCACCTGGCGATCTTGCGGCTGAGCGAAACGTGGTTACTAAGTGTGTTGATGAGTTCAACACAGGCCTGATCGGTCCTGGCCTTGCCCAGTATGAGGTCGTTAGCTGGGACCGCGTCCGTGGCACCATCCGTCGACCGCAGGAAGCCATAGACGAGTTGATTGGTGAATGCCACTACATGATCGTCCTCTTCGGCGCGGTGTGGGGAACGCCAACCGGAAGCCCCTGGGGTTATACATCAGGAACAGAAGAAGAATTGTTCACAGGACTTCTCCAATTGGGCCAGAGCACTCGACCCATGCGCGACATCTGGATTGCTTTTGTGGACAAACCTTCACCTGCAGGAGCGATCACAAGTCTTCGTGACCAACTAACAACACAGCACTACGCTCTTTACGAGTCAATTCCAGATATGAGGGAACTGAAACGGCGACTTTCCAATCGGCTGCAGGATTGGCAACCCATATCCGGCCATAAGGTACCTCAACGCATTGATCTCCTGGCGTCCTCCGGCGCCGATGTACTCAAGGCTGCCAGGCTTCGTCTCGATGGTGAAGAACTGATCGATATCGGACAGGGAAGACTTGGCTTTTCTATGCTCAAAGAAGCATCCGTGATCGGAGGCCCGGACGAACAGTTGGCGTTTGCACGACGCTTGGGTAGAAGCGGAAGGCACGATGAAGCTCTTGCTGAATCACAGAAGGCCATCGATTGGATTACGGCGAACGAGCTAACCTTGCACTCTCCCATCGCAGCCGATGCCTTCTGCTTTCAAGCAGACATCCTCCGCAAAAAGAAGGAGCCCGTTGATGCCATTGGGCGGTTACAGAAAGCGCTGGCCTTGCTGGATGCAGATGACACCGATCCATTGGTGCGCACGGTGCATTGCCGAATCCTCGATAGTCTGGGCTTGGCTTGTAAAGAATCTGACAACTTCGAGGCAGCCCGCAAATACTGCGAAGAATCTCTTGTCATCCGAACTGAATACTCGAGTGTCGAAGAGATATGTCAGGCGAAAATCAACCTAGCGAGACTTGAAGTTGCCTGCAAGAACCTCGATGCTGCCGTGAGCATCGCAGACTGGGTAGAGCATGCGCTGAGCACCCTTCCTCCCACATCGACGCGAGCGAACGCGGAAACATTTCTCGCACAAACGAGACTCAGGCAAGGGCAGGCCGAGCACGGCATTGGCCACGCGAGACAGGCTACTGCACTCAACAAACAGATAGCCGACAGAAGAGGGGAAGCAATGTCGCTATTAGTGCTGGCGCAGTGTTGTCGGGCGGTCGGTATGGCGGAAGAAGCCCTTCAGCATGCTCAGGCGTCGCTGGAGGTCAACAGGGCCATCGGCGACGACTACGGGGCCAACCGTGCCAGATGGATGCTCGAACAACTGAAATGAAAAGACATACATTCAATCCTGCACCACCCGTCCTTTGGTGTCGACCTGCATAAACCTAAGGCTTGGCCACATGAGCGCTGTTAGACGGCCATCTTTGCTTCCACACCCAGTGTCAATCTCGGCAGTCCGCTTAGTGATTATTGGCAAGCGGCCCACACGAGCATGGGCACTGACGGCAAACTTGTTGGTAGTTACTTGAATGGGCAGATGCTGGGCCACAATGTCGTTCGCTTCAAATACGTCTGGCATCTGACGCAGTGCATCGAGGTGTTGGGATGGGACACTGGCCCGTAGGTCAGAGGCAACATCTGGTCCCACCTTGTGCCCAATGTAAGAACGGATGCTCATCGCGCCACCCATTTTCAGGAAAGCCCTAAGGTCGCCGGACTCGAGGGCATTGAGGAATTCCATCTCATGGTTGCCTCGAAGTAGGGTCACCAATCCATTCGATTTGTACTCAACTAGTTCCTGCATTACCGGGGCGGATTGGGTTCCCTTGTTGATGTAATCGCCAAGAAAGACGACGCGTTTTGGCCCCAGGCTCAGCACAGATTTCCATATCCCACGCAGGGCAGGCAGGTTGCCGTGAATGTCGCCGACAAAGGCAATGCGGTCGCTCATAGGAGAATCTTCTCCACTTCGGCATAGCCTGCGCCTGCTCCGGTCGCGCCTAATGCCATGAACGCCATCGATAGTACATCGTCTTTGGTCCCCCATTCATTGACGATAGTCGCCTCAAGCGAACCGTGCGGGCTGGCTGGAAACTCGCCGATGATTCCTCGTAGTCTGCGCAAACAATCCTCGTAATCAGAAAGCGTCTCACTTTTCGTTGGTCGTGATGAAAGAAGCGTAACGAGTTGCGGATCGTCATGCCTTTTCCCAAGCTCGCGGATAGAAAAACAGGGAGCGCCTTCGGCGATCGACTGAGCATACATGCAGCTTCGAAGCAGGTAGCGAGCCTCTCGTAGTAGACCTAGTAGATACTTCGGCAGGTCCCAAGCGCCATTGGTGAAGAGCTGAGACATCTTATGGGCTCGGACAAGTAATCGCGCGGTGTCCACCTCGCCCATTGCATTTAGGGAGCTGTGAAGGGAGCCGCTCTCATCCCACATGATCCGCGCGTCTCGCTTGAGGTGGAAGCCGAACAGTGTGCCTATTCCGCTGGTGAGTTGCTTGGTTGTGTAGTAACTAACGTTAACATCCCCTGCGTAGACTGCTGGCCGAGGCGATGGGACTACCGCCAACAGGTCTACATCTGACCCTGGGACTGCATCGCCTCGTGCTTGGCTGCCGTACAGCAGTAGCGACTCGGCATCGGACGCGATCTCAGGAAGGGTTCTGAGAGCGTCAGTGGGTACTCCCATGTCCGTGAGAACGGAAAGAAGGTCATGCCTCATGTGCTCGCTCCTGATAAGCAGTGCCGACCTGAGCCTCTGAGTAATGCTGACGCAAAACACAAGTCAGTCTGAACGTCTCGGATAGGCGGGATCATGTCACATGGCGACGGCATAGAGGTCCCGGCAAGTACAATTCTAAGTCTTATTAGCTGGAGTCGCTTCAGACGCCGTACTCTGTCGACCTACAACGTTATAGCGGCCGGTTGGCTCGGAGCAGTGGCAAGTGCCAGAGAAGGTGGCATCGCCGGTGTGATCTGAGTTATGGTCCGCCTAGCAAGCGTCTACAGTTCGCATCCGTTCGGCTGTGATGACGATGAACCATCGGACTGCCGCCGCTGCTGTGGAGGTTGCGGTAGGCGATGACGGCGCGAAGGGCTCGGTTCCATTGATCTTGCCCGGCTTTGGGGAGTGTCAGATTAATGGTGGGTGGGCGGTTGGCGGTTTTCTTTTTAGTTGTCCTGCGATGGGGCGAGTCGTGTCTTGAAGGTGATGGCGAAAGCGTTCAAAGCCGCTTTCCACCGGTTGACCCACCGGATGTGTCCTGTGCCGGTCGGGTCACGACAACGCGTGACCCGATACACACACTTTCACGCTGCTTGGTCGTTGGGGCAATGGCCACGGGCGTTGACGGCGCGGTGATACCTTGCGTTCAACGACTCGATGGCATTCGTGGTGCCACTGATCTTGCGGATCTCACTGTCCCCATCCAGGAACGCGATGAACTCGTCCCAGGCCGTCCACCACAGTGTGACAGCCGCCGGGTACTGCCGGCCCCACCGGTCAGCGAACTCGTCGAACCGGTCTACGGCAGCCTGGATGGTCGGAGCCTGATAGACGGGGCAGATCGTCGTGGAGATCTGGTCCCAGTCCAGGCGAGCCACATACCTGAACGTGTGACGCAGCAGATGGATCACACACGTGCGGACTGTCGTGTCTGGCCACACTGTCGTGATCGATTACGGCAAGCCTGTCAGACCGTCACACACCATGATGAGCACATCGGCACCACCACGGTTCTTCATCTCGGTGAGCACACCGAGCCAGTCCTTGACTCCCTCACCAGCACCGTGACCAGCCCAAATACCCACGATGTCGCGTTCCCCGGTCACGGTCACGCCGACGGCGACATCGAACGCCTTGCTCGTCACCTGGCCGTCGCGAACCTTGACCCGGATAGCGTCGATGAACACCACCAGCTACACCCGGTCCAACGGCCGGTTCATCCACTCCGACATCTCATCGACGATCCGGTCTGTGATCTTCGACACCGTGTCCTTGCTCACGAGAGCGCCAGACACCTCGCTCAGATGGGCCGAAATCTCACCGGTCGTCACACCGCGTGCCGTCAGCGACACCGCGATCTGGTCGACACCGTTCAACCGGCGTTGCCGTTTCTTCACGATCACCGGCTCAAACATCCCATCCCATCACGGTCTCGGGGCACCTCGACCTCGACCGGGCCGATCTGCGTGGTGACCATCGTGACCGGTTTCCCGTGACGCTCGTTGCCAGTGTCTTTGCCTGTCCGGTCGCCGTGCTCGTAGCCAAGATGGTCATCCATCTCGACTTCCAGCGCGGTCACCAGCACCTGTTTCGTCAGCCCGGTCAGCAGCCCGTCAGGGCCGACCAGGCTCAACCCGTCACGACGAGCCTGGTTGACCAGCTCGCGAGCGAGCCGGGGTTGTTATTCACGATCCACATCAACAATCAAGGAGGACATCATTACTACCTTCCCGCCAAGCCACGCCCAGCAGATCAGGCCAACCCCCCCACCCACCATTTTTCTGACAGCACTCGACGAGGTGAACTAACAATGGCAAGATGCCACTGCCATGGAGTTCATCCCGCGCGGCGCGACCAAGAGTTCACCGACGATTAGCAACGAGGCCATCGCTGACCGATTGGCAGTACTCAAAGCCACCCTGTCCGATATCGCCACCAGCTGGTACGACCGCGAACGTCGCTCAACCAGTTAGCGCGATCAGACGTTGCCCGAAGTCAGCTCGCAGTTCTGGGACTACGACCTCGCCTTCGAGAAGGACAAACGTGACAACCCTGACCTCTACCGAATGGTGGAGGAAGGCACACTCAGCGGCCAAGAAGGCGTCGTCTCGTCCGACGAAACCGACTACCCATGGGGCGGGAAGTCACAAGGATCGGCGGCGGCGAAGACTCGTTGACGTTTAGAAGTCGAGATCATCGGCCACCAGACTTGCCATCCGGTCGGCCAACACGCGGCTATAGGCGTACACCTCGGGCTCGGAAATGCGGTAATGCGTACCACGCCGTGTCGCCTTCACGGTGTCATCCTCGATCCGGCGAATCACCGTCGCCTTGGACACACCCACCATGCGTGCTACTTCGGTGGGCGTGTACGAAGTCTGAACCGGCACCACCTGAACCGACTGACCAGCGGCAGCCTCCCGGCGCACAATGCCCCAAAACGCGTTCATCCAATCCGAATCGCGCGAGTCGTTCACCTGAACCATCTCCGGTACGACGGTCAGCACTGGGCCTTCCATTACCGTACGCATGGCTAAGTCTCTACCAAGTGTGCAACGATAACCCCATCTATCACCTCACATCATCTCACTGGTGAGAGGATACCGAAACGCTCAGACTGCGAGCAGCCCGGAGGGGACAAGCAAAACTATACCGGAAGTGGTATAGTTTTGCTCATGCCAGCACGAGATGATCTGTGGGAAGTGGCCGTCGACCAGTACGGCTACGTCACCACAGCGGATGCTGCTCGCCTCGGTGTACCAGTGGTCGAGGTAGCCAAGCTGGCGTCCAGAGGCGGTCTCACCCGCGTCTCCCAGGGGGTTTACCGTTTCCCGCAGTGGCCGGTCGGAGCTAACGACCATCTGATGGAAGCCGTGCTGTGGACACGCGACCCGACGGCCGTGCTGTCCCACGACACCGCGCTCGATGTGCTCGACCTGTGTGACATCAACCCGACGCTGCTGCATGTGACGGTCAGCGGCCGCAAGTACCCGATTCGGCGACGGGAGACGCCATCCGGATTGACCATCCACTACGAGCAGTTGAACTCCACCCAGAGGGGCTGGTGGGAGCAGATTCCGACCGTCACGGCGCAGACCGCCATCGAGCAGGGGGTCGCCGCTTCGGTGCGACCCGACCTGCTGAACCAGGCCATCGACGCAGCGGCCCGCCGGTCGATGATCGACCCTGCCATCGCCAACCGACTACGCATGGCCCTCACCGACAAGCGGCCCCGAACCAACAGAACTGGCCGGAAAAACTAACAGCACCCGCTTTTGGCAGGTGCTGTTGTTGATGAGGTGCTCCTTTGACTGTCCATCTGGACTGCCCGGCCTCCTCTTTGACGAGAATACCAGTTGAGCCACCATGCGAACGCTCGAACAGTTTCGGCTACCCAAGCCAGCGGTGCGGCAGAACTGGCCATGCCACCCGTCAGCCGAGCGCGACCTGGCCCGCTTCTGTGATGCGGTAACGCTGAGTCTTGCTTCGAGGTTTGGTGGGCTCCGTCATCTCGACCAGGCCTGCATCGAGTAACGGTCTGAGGTGGCGAGCGGCATTCGCCGATTGATCAGTCAGTCCCAAGACTCCGAGCAACTCCGCTCGGGACAACGAATCCGCTTCCAACGCTGCTAATAGATACCGACCAGTCTTGGGTATCTTAGTTACTGTCTTAGGTATCTTAGTTACATCTGTTGATGATTCCGGTCCCACGGAGCGTGGTCCGTCAGCCATGATCTGCGCGTGCAGAGTGGGCATGATGAACCGCAAGCGCCCCGGTAGTTCGACATAGCCCGAATCCACCGATTGCTGGCGTCGCGAGCGACACTGTGGGGGTGCGATGGGTCGGCGGGTGGCGTGAGGGCAGACTGGACGTCTGTTGAACGACGCCCGACGAGCCAGCGTGCCTCCACAGGGCCGCGCAGCAGCCATGAATCAGTGCATTCGGGCATTGCTTGGCTCGGGCAAACTAAGTTCGGCTGCCCGTTTGAACACTCGCTGCACACCATAGCCCCACTGCTCGATCATCCCGGCTTCATGAAAAACCCGAGTGATCACCTGGATGCGGATGCGGGAAACACCACCGCGCATGGCATCAACCGTCATACCTGGCAACAAGCCGCCCAGGCTTTCTACGTACACCCGGTCATCATAGAAAGCCACCCGGATCGGTCCGCCTACCTGCTGAACCTGTGAGGTGTTGACGCCATACCCGGCGTAAGGCTTGAGCAGAACTATCCCAGGATTGGTATGGTTTTGCTTTTAGTCACCTAAGACAACATGCTAAGATGTCTTCTTATGAGAGTTCCACCCCCAGCGCTTCTACCTATCTTGCGCTCGGGCGTCCAGGGCGACGTGTTGGCCACCGTTTACCTGTCGCCAAACCGGGAGTTTAGCGTCACCGAACTAGCTAGCCTAGCGAACGCCTCCCTGAAAGCCACAGCTCAAGAAGTGGGACGCCTAGTTGACTCCGGGTTGCTCGTCGATCGCCGGGCGGGCAACCAGCGCCTGGTACGCCGTCCAGAGCCCACCCGGATCACCACTCCATTGGGCGATCTGCTCGCCGCCACCTATGGACCGTTGCCAGTGCTAGCCGAGGAGTTGAGCGGAGTGGCCGGGATCGACAAGGCATACATTTACGGGTCCTGGGCGGCCCGGCATGAAGGCGAGCCGGGAGGCGTCCCTGGCGATGTCGACGTTCTTGTTATCGGTTCCGCACCGCTCGA
>WRFI01000021.1 GCA_009778875.1 Propionibacteriaceae bacterium
GCCCAGAATGGTCGGCGAGATGATGGTGAACGTCGGCTTGCCCAGCCCCACCTGGACGACGCGTCCGCCGCGCTTGACGGCGTTGAGCGCCTTCTGCGTGGTATCGAAACCGGCATAATCGACAATCAGGTCGAAGGTGCCCCCGGCCATCGGGTTGAAGATTCCGGCCGCCCACTCGTCGGCGTCCGCCACGCAATCGACCACGCCGGCCGCTATGGCCAACGGCCAGACGTCCTGCTTCATCTCGGCGACGTGCACCTCTGCGCCAGCCAGGACGGCTGCCCGCGCCCCGATCTGCCCGAGGCCACCGAAGCCGATGACGCCGACCTTCATGCCAGCTTTGGCTCCGCCCGCCTTGATCATGGCGTGGTACGACGTCATGCCCGCGTCGGTCCCAAGGGCCGCCAGCGAGAGATCGAGCCCGTCGGGAACCCGCGCCAGGTCGCGGTAGTCCGCCACCAGCTTGTCGGCGAAGCCGCCGGGTGTGAACATGCCGAGCGGCGGGCGAATGCCAGCCGAGTTGACGCCGACGACATCGCCGACCTTGAAGCCCGTCACGCCAGGCCCAATGGCGCTGATCGGGCCGGCGTTCTCATGCCCCTGCGTCATCGGCAGGAAGGGCATCACGCCGTCACCCTGCTGCATGTACATGATGTCCGAATGGCAAAGCCCCGCTGCCTTGACATCGATGACCACCTCGTTTTCCCCGGCGGTCGGCTCTTCGACCTCATTCATCTGGATGGGCGCCTGGTTGCCCATATACTGCCATGCCTTCATGTCGTGCTTCCTTTCCTTCATTGGTTGATGCGCTTTTAGGCGGTGTCCCTACGATGGTATGAGCTGAATCGTCTTGGTGCAACCAGACGGCAGGCCTACGGGACGGCCGCCAGGAAGACGAAGGCCGCCAGCAGCACCAGCAGCAGCGTGGCATGCAGCGTCTTGGCGCGGCCCGGCACCACCGTCAGGACGGCGACGAACGCCGAGACGGCCAGCAAGACTATCTGAAGCGGCTCCAGCCCCAGCGTCAGTTGGATCGGCATCCAGTGCGACGCAATGGCCAGCGTCGGGATCGTCAAGCCGATCGACGCCATCGCCGAGCCGTAGCCCAAGTTCATCGAAATCTGGACCTTGTCTTCGACGGCCGTGCGCACCGCGGTGATCGATTCGGGCAGCAGCACCATCATGGCGATGATGACGCCAACGAAGGATTCCGGGAAGCCCAGCCAGCGGACACCCGCCTCAAGGGCCGGCGATTCGATCTTGGTCAGGCCGACGACGGCCGCCAGCGAGATCAGCAACAGCACTAGGCTGGACGCGGTGGCTCGCTTGGACGGCAGGTTGTCGTGGGTGTCAGCTTCCTTCTCGGTGCCTGGCGGCAGGAAGAAATCGCGGTGCCGAACTGTCTGGGTGAAGACAAACAAACCGTAGATGACCAGGGACGACAACGCAACGAAGATCAGCTGGGCTTCGGCAAAACGCGGCCCCGCCGCGGACGTCGTGAAGCGGGGAAAGACCATCGTCAGGGTTGCCAGCAGCACGACAGAACCGAGCGCCGAGCCGGTGCCCTCAGAGTTGAACGCCGCCAACTTGAACTTGGTGGCGGTCACCAGCAGGGATATTCCGACGATGCCGTTCATCGTCAGCATGACGGCGGCAAAAACGGTGTCACGGGCCAGGGTCGACGTGTCGCCCTTGCCCGACAACATGAGGGTGACGATCAGGGCCACCTCGATGACCGTCACTGCAACGGCCAAAATCAGTGAGCCAAAGGGTTCCCCGACGCGATGGGCGATGACCTCGGCGTGCTGGACGGCCGACAGCACCGACGCCACCAGCAGGAACGCTTCGATCACCAGGACCCAGGCCGCCGGGTGCCGTCCCCAGGTTAGCGCCAACGAAATGGCAGCCAGGATAGGCAAAAGAGTCGTCCACCGGATCAGGCCTCGCCACCATTGCGTCGTCACGATGACCAGTCTAGCGGTGTGGTGCTAGCTCGTCAGGAACGCCTTGACGATTGGGCCGGCCGTGACGGCGCCGAGTGAGCCGACGTCGACGTAGGCACAGATGGCGTATTGACCGTTGAAGGCGATGAGCCAGGCGTGGGTCAGGGTCTTGCCGTCCTGGGTGAACTCGGCCGTCCCGGTCTTGGCCCCGTCCACCAGGCCTTTGAGGCCCGTGCCGGCGGCCGTGCCGTAGCTGACCACGTCGGCCATCATGGAGCGCAACTGGGTGGCTTCGTCGGCGCTCAATGGTTGCGGCTGTGGCACCGGGGTTGGCGTGGCCTGCCCGCCGGACGGGTCGATAATCGGGTTGCCGCCCGCGTCCACCAGCAGATAGGGAGTGATGGTGCGCCCCGCCGCGACGGACGCCGCCTCGGTGGCCATGGCCAGTGGCGACACCACAATCTGAGCTTGCCCGAAGGCCGACGCGGCCTTTTCGACGTCGGTTGTCGGAGCCGGCACGCTGCCCAGAAACGCTGGGAACCCCAGGTCATGCTTGACGCCAATGCCCAGGCTGGCGGCCGCATTCGGCAAGTCATTCGCGCCCAGGGTGGCCGATCCGTTCACCATCGCGGTGTTGCACGAGTAGGCGACGGCTTGCTGCAAACTCAGCGTGCCGGTGTGGGCAAAACCGGGGTCGTTGGTGAAGGGCTTGCCGTCGACAGTGACGGAATTGGGGCAGCTCAGCGGCGAATCCGGCGTCATGCCGCTGCGCAACAGCGCCAGCGCCGTCGATACCTTGAACGTCGAGCCGGGAGCGTACTGGCCCGCTGTGGCGTAGGCGTTGCCGCCGGACGCCGGGGAGTTGGCCGCCGCCAAAATCGCGCCCGTTTGCGAATCGAGCACCACCAACGACGCCACGCCCGTTTGCCCGGACAGCACAGCTTCCGCCTTCGTTTGAAGGTCGATATCCATTGTGGTGTGCAAATCGGCGCCGTCTTGCGCGTCCGCCTGGAACAGCACCTGCTTGGCGTCGGCCGAGGACGAAGTGGGGCGCGCGCTGGGCGAGTCATTCATGATGTCGCCGCTGGCGCGAGGCCCGATGTAAACGGTGGCGCCGGGCTTGCCCATCAGCACCGCGTTCTGGCTCTTTTGCAACCCGGAGTGGCCGACGACATCCCCCGCCTTGAATGCCCCGCCTGAGTTCTGGATGTCATCGGCCGTCGCCTCGCCGGCGGTGCCGAGCACCCCGATGGCAAACATCTTGGACGGCGCCAGCGGCAGGGTTGACTGTTGGGCCAACGAGCACGGAACCGGGTCGACCTCGGCAGGCACCTGGCCAGCCCGGTAGGTGATGGCGATGACGAACTGGCTGGGGCCGCCATTGGCCACCTGCTGTGCGTAGGCGTCTGGGTCGATGCCCACCACCTGCGCCAGTTGACGGGCCGCGGCGTCAGTTTGATCGTCGGGACAGTTCATCTTGTCGATACCGACGTTGAAAACTTGCCGGTTGTAGACGATGGCCTGGCCATCCCGGGCCAGGATCGAACCCCGAGTGGGCGCCGTCACGGCTAGTGAAAGCCGGGTGAACCCGTCCACGGACGGGTTGACAATGGCGGGCGACCAATCGATCTGCCAGCCGTCGCTGCCCATGTAGTGCAGGCCGACAACGCTGGTGAAGTCCCACGGTGTGCTGAAATCGTAGGTCTGATCGAGGTTCACCGTGGCCGTCTGCGAAGCCGCGTCATAGACGATGTCGCCCACCGTGACCGTCGACGGGCGCACACTGCCCATCCCCGCCGTCACGATGCCGTAATCCTTCACCGGATCGACGGTGGACGGGGTGAACGCCAGGGCGCTGATATCGCCGTTGACAAGGGCAGACGCCAAGGCGGAGGCTGTCGGCGTGACATCCGGCAGGGCTGGCGGCTGGTTGCGTCCGCACCCCGTCAGCAGCAACGCCAGCACCAACGCCCCGCTCAGCCCCCACCTCGAAGCAATCCTCATGACATCAGCCTACCGTCGCAGACTGACAGAAACCGTCGCGCCCAGTTGATACTTATGCCGGGCCTAGCTAGGCTTATGCGCTTGGATTGAACCGTTTGCCGTCCGAAGGAGGCACTGTGCTGGATCTGGCGTACATCGCCGGCACGGTCGTACTGTTCCTGTTGTTCGGCGCATTCGGAAAGGCCTTGGCGCGGCTGTGATCGTCCTCGGGGTCATCTCCGCGATCGTTGGCATCGCGGCGATCGTCTTCATGTTTGTCGCCCTCACGGATCCGGGGCGCTTCTGATGCAATGGTGGATGGCGGCCCTGCTGCTGGCCGCGTTGGCCGTGCCAATCGGGCTGCTTTACAAGCCGCTCGGCAACTACATTGCCTGGGTGTTTACCTCCCCCGATCATTGGCGGCCCGAACGCTGGGTCTACAAGCTGATCGGCGTCAACCCGGACCGCGAGCATACGTGGCATTCGTATTTGCGCGCGGTCTTAGTGTTTTCAGCGGTCGGGTTCCTTCTTCTGTACATAATGCAGCGGCTGCAAATGTGGCTGCCCTATTCGCTGGGCTTGCCAGCCGTCAGCCCCGACGTGGCCTTCAATACTGCCGCGTCGTTTGTGGGCAACACCAACTGGCAGGCGTATTCACCCGAAAAGACCATGGGTTACACCGTGCAGATGGCCGGTCTGACCGTGCAGATGTTTGTTTCGGGGGCGGTCGGCATCTGCGTTTCCATGGCCTTGACGCGCGGCATCGCCTATCACAAGCGTGGCACCCTGGGCAATTTCTGGGTCGATCTTGTCCGCGCCGTCTTCCGCATCCTGCTGCCGGCGGCGATCATCGCGTCAGTCATCTTGCTGACGGCGGGAGCGATCCAGAACTTCGCCGGCTTCACAACAGTCTCGACTGTGGCCGGCGGCACGCAGGTAATACCGGGCGGGCCAGCGGCTTCCCAAGAGGCAATCAAAATGTTAGCCACCAATGGTGGCAGTTTCTTCAATGCCAACTCGGCCCATCCATTCGAGAATCCGACGCCTTGGGAAAACCTGTTTCAAGTCTTCATGCTGGTTTTGTTTCCCTTTTCGATGCCGCGGACCTTCGGCAAGATTGTTGGCGATCACCGCATGGGTTATGTGATTCTGGCGACAATGGCCACCTTGTTTGTCATCGCTTATGTGTCGATCACGGCCGCCGAATTGTCCGCTTCGGGTACAGCGCCGCAGTTGGCCGGCGCCTCGATGGAAGGTAAGGAACAGCGGATCGGAATAATCGGTTCGACGTTGTTTACAACAGCCACGACGGGAACCTCTGGTGGCGCGACCAATTCGATGCACAGCTCATACACGTCCATCGGCGGAATGGTAGCGATGCTCCACATGGTGCTGGGCGAAATCTCGCCGGGCGGCGTCGGGTCCGGACTTTACACCATGCTCGTGATGGTCTTGCTGGGTGTCTTTTTGACCGGCCTGCTGCTGGGGCGCGCGCCAGTTTTCTTGGGCAAACGCCTTGGGGTCACCGAAATCAAGCTGGTGGGGATATTCATCTTGGT
Source organism: Propionibacteriaceae bacterium (assembly GCA_009778875.1). Taxonomy (GTDB): domain Bacteria; phylum Actinomycetota; class Actinomycetes; order Propionibacteriales; family Propionibacteriaceae; genus WRGV01. The sequence goes on from WRFI01000021.1 coordinate 5,486, forward strand.
CTTGCCGGTGCTGGCACTTGGTGGCTTTGGCATCAGCATGGCAATCCCGCCGGTTCGCGCCGAAATCACCAACTTGAGCATGTCAACGGGTGGGCCACATGGCATCAGCGAAGCAATTTATGCCTTCATTTCCGTTTCCGTCAACAACGGGTCGGATTTTGCTGGATTCAATGCCAATACGCCTTACCTCGATACCGTTTTCGGAATACTCATTCTGCTTGGACGTTTCATTCCGATCGCGCTGGTCTTGGCCTTGGCTGGTTCATTTGCCAACCAGGGACGTGCCACCTCGCGGGCCAGTGAGCTGCCGTTGCACCGTCCTCAGTTTGTCTTGTGGTTAGTGATCCTGATTCTTTACATCGCCATACCGACATTCATCCCCGTCCTGTTGGTCGGACCGCTGGCGGAGGGGCTTCACTGATGTCAGTCACGGCGATCATGTTGGGGCACGGCGGCGGGCCGGGGCGCCAGAGCTTTTGGCGGGGTTTCTGGGGTATTACCGCGGCGACTTTCAAAAAGTGTGATCCCCGGGTGCAGCTACGCAATCCGGTGCTGTTTATCGTCTGGTTGAGTTCCGTGCTGGCCACCGTCATCGCCATCACGCAGCCTTTGCTGGGCGAGCCGCATATTTCGGGCGGCAGCCCCGTGCCGGGCGGATTCACCTGGGTGATCGCGGGGTGCCTGTGGCTGACAGTGTTAGCCGCAAATCTTGCTGAGGCCGTGGCGGAGGGGCGTGGACGCTCTCAGGCGACGGCACTGCGCTCGTTGCGCGAGGGCGTCGCCACGCACCGGGTGCGCCATTACACGAGCGACGATTCCAGCGCACTCAACGCCACCATCGATACGGTTGACGCGCTCGATTTGCGCCGCGGCGATGTTGTCGTGTTACAAGAGGGCGACGTGGTGCCGTCCGATGGTGAGGTCATCTGGGGCGTCGCGCTGGTTGACGAATCGGCGATCACCGGCGAATCGGCTCGCGTCATCCGCGAAGCTGGTGGTGACCGTTCGGCCGTCACCGGTGGCACGAAGGTGGTATCTGACCGTATCGTCGTGCGAGTGACGGGGACGCCTGGAGAGACGGTTGTCGACCGCATGATCCATCTGGCCGGAGGTGCCCACCGCCAGAAACCGCCAAACGAGCTGGCCTTGAACTCACTGTTGGCCGCCCTTTCGATCGCGTTTATCTTGCCTGCCGTCACCATTGACGTCATTGCCAAACCAGTTGCTCCGCCTGTTTCAATCCCGACTTTGATAGCAATGGTGGGAGTGCTGATCCCCACCGAAATTGCCGCGTTGCTGGCGGTCACCGGAATTGCCTCGACCTACCGTCTGCTTGAGCAGAATGTGCTGGTGCTTTCAGGACATGCGCTTGAAACCGCCGGTGATATCACAACTGTGCTGCTCGACAAGACCGGCACAATAACCCAGGGTGACAGGCAAGCCACCGAATTCGTGCCGCTTAATGGCGTCACGAGGCAGGACCTGATCAGAACGGCCGCACTGGCGTCCATCGGCGACCCAACCCCTGAGGGCACGTCTATCGTCAAACTGGCGGCAAAGCTCGGCGTGACATTCGATGGCCCCTCGCCAGGCACCTTGATTGCGTTTAGCGCGCAGACCCGAATGTCTGGTCGCGACATCAAGGATCTCAGCGTGCGAAAAGGCGCTGAGACATCGGTGCTGGCCTGGCTGAAACACATCGGCGTACAACAGACCAAGGCCGTTTCGGATGACCTGAAGGCGATAACCAACCGCATGGCCGAGACCGGGGCCACCCCGCTCGTGGTGGCTGAAAGGAACGGTGAAGAGGCTCGCGTGTTGGGTGTCGTCAATTTGAAGGACGTCGTGAAGCACGGGGTCATTTCGCGTATTTCACAATTGAAAGCCCTGGGGGTGCGCACGGTCATGGTGACGGGCGACAACCCGGTGACGGCGCGAGCGATTGCCGGCGAAGCCGGATTTGACCAAGTATTGGGTGACGCCACACCCGAGGACAAGCTCGCATTGATCACGAAAGAGCAGGCGTCCGGTCACTTCGTCGCCATGACGGGTGACGGAACAAACGATGCCCCCGCGTTGGCCCAGGCCGACATCGGTGTCGCCATGAGTTCCGCCACCCCAGCCGCCAAGGAGGCAGCCAACTTCATCGTCTTGGACGACGACCCCACAAAGCTGGTCGAGATAATCGACGCGGGACGCCGGCAGATGACCACGCGCGGCGCGCTGACGACCTTCAATATCGCCAACGACATCGTCCGCTATTTCACCTTTTTCCCGGCGTTTTTCGTCGGCATATTCCCCGGCTTGGACAGGCTGAACATCCTGCATTTGCACTCGCCGGCGTCCGCCATCATTTCGACGGTGCTCTACTCCGTCCTGGTGATTTTCCTGCTGATCCCGATGGCCCTGGCGGGTGTCCCGTACCGTCTGGCTGATCTGGGCCGCGCACTCGACCGCAACCTGCTGTATTACGGCGTCGGCGGCATCATCATTCCAATCATCATGATCAAGGCAATTGACATGCTCATCGCATTGATTCCGGGTTACTGAGTTGGGGAAGGAGACACCATGCACCAGACTGGACGCTCGATTTTGATCGCTGTGCGACTGATGATCGTGTTTATTGTTGTTCTGGGCATCGCCTACCCCTTGTTGATCACAGGCATCGGCCAGGCGTTTTTCCACTCCAAAGCCAACGGATCACTGCTCCAAGACAGGAACGGTCAAACCGTTGGATCAGCACTTCTCGGACAGTCGTTCAGTGACGCACAGGGCAACCCCTTGCCGCAGTATTTCCAGCCCCGCCCCTCTGCCGTCAATTACGACGGCTCTGATTCCGGCGGCTCCAACCAGGGCCCGGAAAACCCGGCCCTCATCGCCGATATCACGCAGCGCAAGGCCCAGATCGCGGCTTTCAACGGCGTCCCGGAATCGGAGGTGCCGCCCGACGCTGTGACCGCTTCGGGGTCGGGCCTCGACCCAGACATCAGCCCGGCCTACGCCGCCATCCAGGTCAACCGTGTCGCCAAGGCCCGGGGCCTGTCCGTCGACCAGGTGCAGGCCCTAGTGGCGAAATACACCACGGGCCCCGACCTGGGTTTCATCGGCGAATCCCGCGTCAATGTGGTGCAGCTAAACCTAGCGCTTGACGAACTCCGCTAATCCCTGATTCCCCTTCCGAGGAGGGGAATTGAGCCAGATGACTTGCCGCTACCGATAGAGTTTCCACTGTACACAACCTGGAGAGGCCACTACGCGCACCTACCTAGCCCTATTTTCCGAGCCCGGCCGGCTGGCCTTCTGCGGCGCCGGTTTCGTGGCTCGGGCGGGCGGCGCCATGGTCAACGTCGGCATTGTCTTGATGATCTCGGCCCTGTATGGGTCGTACGGCTGGGCCGGTTTTCTGGCTGCGGCGAATGGGCTGGCGTGGGCTGCAGGCAACGCCGTGCTGTCGCGCCTGGTTGACCGTCACGGGCAACGCGCCGTTATGGTGCCGGCCGTCATCGTGACGTCCGCCGGCATGGCCGCGTTCATTCTGGCCGGCGTAGTGCACGAGCCGATCTGGGTGCTGCTGATACCTTGCGTCATCAGCGGGGCGACGGGCGGGTCAGCGTCGGCCATGGTCCGGGCCCGCTGGAACCATGCCTTGGACAACTCCAGCCAGCTCAATGCCGCCTTTGCCCTGGAATCGACGCTGGACGAAGTCACCTACATGATCGGCCCCATGGTGGCGACGCTTCTGGCGACAACCATCCACCCGGCGGCCGGGCTCATCGCGCCGATCGTGCTGGGCGTCAGCGGCGGCTTGTGGTTCTTCCAAGGCCTGCAGGCCAGCCAGCCGCCCGTCCGCATCCTGAACCAGGGCGGCAGCGCGGTGCTGGCGGTCGCTGGCCAGAACCCTCCCGCGCCGGCTGTCCGCAGCCCCGTGACGCTGGAACGCGACCGCTTCGTCCTTGCCTTCGGCGGCATGGTGCCCGTCATCGCGGTGACGGCGCTGTTCGGCTGCACCTTTGGCGCCATCGACATTGCGGTCGTGGCCGCGACGACCGACTTCGGCGCCCGCGGCATGGCCGGGGTGGTGCTGGCCGCATTGTCTCTGGGCTCGGCCTTGGCCGGGCTGGCCTATGGTGCTCACGCCTGGAAAGTGTCTCTGGCGAGACGGTTCGTCATCGGGGTGCTGGCATACGCCGTCTTGACGGCCCTGTTCCTGTTGGCGCACAGCGTCGCCGTTCTCGTGGCCTTCGGCCTGTTTTGCGGCATGGCGGTGGCGCCATCCCTGACGAACGCCAACACCCTGGTGGCCTCCCTGGTGCCGCGCCATCGCCTGACCGAGGGGCTGGCTTGGATCGGCACATCCATCGGCGTTGGCGCCTCGATCGGGTCGTCGGTGGCCGGCCGTCTGATAGACGACTACGGCTACGTGGCAGGCTTCCTGACGGCGGCCGTCGGCACAGTGGCGGCTTTCCTGATCTCAATGCTGGGGGTCCGGGCACTCAGCCGGGCGCTTGGGAAGCGCGCCACCTCGTCAGTGACGGACTAACACCGGGCTGGAAGACGCCGCCGATGATCGCTTATACTTGTTCGCGGTGATGTGTCTGAGCGGCCAAAAGAGCTCGCCTCGAAAGCGAGTGTGGGGCAACCCACCGGGGGTTCAAATCCCTCCATCACCGCTTGGGGAAAGCTTTCCCGCTGTCTTGCTTTAGCGAGGTTATCGTCCAACTGGCACACACTGCCCGACTTAACCGAACTATCATCCAAACATTAAGGTGTTTTTCGTCACTTTCTGCCCCAGAATGCGTTAACGATTGCCACTATTGGTAGTGTTGATGTCGTGTTAGTGTCGTTTTCAGTGCAAAACTACAGATCATTCCGAGAAGAAGCGGTGCTCGACCTGAGGTCAAACGATGGCGCCGCCGCCAATGCTGCCCCGTGGGACGGCAACCTACAACCGGTGGCGGGAATCTATGGCGCGAACGCGTCCGGCAAGACGACGTTCTTCAACGCCATGTCGGCGATGGCACAACAAGTCTTGGAGTCTTACCGTTCACCACGTCTGCTCGGTGAACCGTTCGCCTTTGACAGCGCCAGCGCGTCACATCCGACCAAGTGGTCGGCCACGTTCATTGCTGGTGACGGAGTCTGCTATGCCTATGGCTTCAGCGTCTTCAACCGTCTGGTTGTTGAGGAGTGGGCCGAACAGTACGCGACGGCCCGTCCGACATTACTGTTTGAGCGCAAGGGCTCTGTTATCAAGTACGGGACAGCGTTGAAGGGCGCCAATCGTGCCGTTGAAAAGACGTTGCGCCCCAATGCCCTGTATCTGTCGGCTGCGGCTGCCGCTGGGCACGCGGGGCTTGCTCCCATATTCAACTGGTTCGACCAACACCTTCAGGTTTTCGAAGCAGGGGGGTACAGGCCATTAGTCAGCAAGGTGATAATGGCCCTAGCGAGTGACCCGAGCCGTCGCGCTCGGCTGGCCGGAATGATGCGACGCGCAGACCTCGGACTATCCGGCTTGGAGCTACACAAACGAGATCTATCCGATCTGCAAAAGTCGCAAATTCAAAGGGCTGCCGAAGCCATGCAAGCTTTGACGGGGGAGGAGATTCCATTCGAAGGACTGAACGAGTCTTTCGATGTGTTCGGTACCCACCAGGTCTCAGGGCAAGAGTATCTCCTCCCTTTCAATCTCGAGTCGGACGGCACACGAGCGATGCTATGCCATGCTTTCGTCATTGATGAAGCTCTGCGCACCGGGTCCACGGCCGTGTTCGATGAGATCGATGCCAGCCTTCATCCATTGCTCGTACGCGAGCTGGTTCGCGTCTTCCAGGACCCCCGGCTCAATCCGCTGCAAGCTCAGTTAATCTTCACGACACACGATGTATCACTCATGGAGGCCGGCTATGGTAACGGCGCTCAGTTGGGACGAGGTGAGATCTGGTTCACGGAGAAGGATTCTGCCGGCTGTTCGACGCTGGTTGCGTGCGCTGACTATGTGCCGCGTACCAGGGAGAACCTCGCCCGCCGCTACATGTCGGGGCGCTACGGTGGCATACCCGAACAGCTTGACTTGGTCGACCCGGTGCTGGTCTGAGGCGCCGGAATGGGCAGATCACCGACCGGCGGAGGGCGTCGGAAAATCAAACGGCGCGAGCAGCGACACCGCTTCCTGATCGCCTGCGAAGGTGAAAAGGAGGTCGCCTATTTCAAGTGGCTCAGCAAGCGACTTGGTGGCGCTGTTTTTCTCAAGCCAATAAAGAAATGGGCCGCACCCGAGCGGGTTCTCAATCTGGCAGTCTCAGAACGCTCCGCCGATCAGCAAGCAGCCCAAGAGTCAGGTGACGCCGACGATGTTTATGACGACGTTTGGATTGTGGTCGATGTCGATGAATACGCCCACCTGCCACAAGCTCTCATCGAAGCCGACCGCGCTGGCATAAAGTCAGCAGTGAGTGGACCATGCTTCGAAGTCTGGCTAATCCTCCACCTTGCTGACCATCAGGCCGCATTCAACAACGCCAAGGCCGCCAAGGAAAACTGGGCTAAGCTCGTCGGTCCGACCAGAATAGTCCAGCAAGAGTTCGAGCGCACCGAAGGTTACCTGGCGACGGCAGCCACCCGAGCTGATGCTCTCCTCGACAGACATGCCCGCGACGGGACACCGCGCCACAAGCGCAATCCGTCAAGCGAGGTTGGTTTGCTGATCCGCTCCGTCGCCAAGGCAACAGGCGCCAATGTTGAGCTGGACTAGCGCGACGCACCAGAAGACCACCCCGGCAGCTCCGCCGTCATCCCTCCCAAGAGGGGAATGGCCCTCGCTTACACACGGCCAGTTTGGTACGATCATTTAGCCATAAACTGACTACACCGATCAAGGAGACGCAGTGCCGGGAGGCTGTCGCCCTATGCCACAAATCCTCACTCAAGAGTGATTGACGGATGTCGTCACACAGCGCTTCTGCCGTCATAACGCCCGCCACCGTGTCACCTTGGCGGGGGCGCCTTGTCGTGCTGGCCGGCCTGCTGTTGATCGGCCTCAACTCGCGCATCATGGTGGCGGTCGTCGCCCCGATCATCGGCCTGATCAGGCAGGACGTCCCAATCTCGCGCAGCGACGAGGGCGTCATCGGTCTGCTGGCGCCCCTGTGCTTCGCGGTTTTCGGGGCCATCTCACCGGCGCTGGGACGCCGCCTCGGCCTGGAAGCTTTGATGATCGGCGCGTTGGCGGTGTCGGGCATCGGCGAACTCTACCGCGCCCTGATACACACCCCCGCCCAATTCATCATCTGGAGCATCCCGGCGCTCGTCGGCGCCGGCGTCGGCAACGTCATTGTCCCGCCACTGATCAAGAAGTACTTTCCCGACAGGGTGGGTGCCGTCACCGCCATTTACACTTTCTTCACGACGCTGTCGACGGCACTGCCGCCACTGTTCATTCTGAACATCGCCACCACCACCGGCTGGCGGTTCTCGGTGGGTGTTTGGGCCATCATCGGGTTCTGCGGCGTCATACCTTGGCTGATGGTGGTGTTCTCGTCCGAACGGGCCGGCGAGCGCCTCTCAGCCGTCAGACGCCGTCTTGATCCCCGCGTTTCCGCGCCGCGCCCACATCGTCTGCCGGTCCACCTGTCTCACACCCCGCTGGCGTGGGCGATGACGGCCGTGTTCGCCGTCAACTGCATCATCGGCTACACGGCGTTCGCCTGGCTGCCCCAGGTTTTCGTGGATGCCGGCATCACGCAGGCCCGAGCGGACTTTTACCTGGGCCTCTTCACCGCCGGTTCCCTGCCGGGTGCGCTGATCACACCAATCCTGGTGGCACGCATGAAGCGGACGTGGATCCTGCCGGTCGTGTTCTTCACCGCCTACCTCATCAGCTTTTTGGCCTTGTCCATCAACCCAGCCCACCTCACCCTGACCTGGATTCTGCTGTCGCGCGTCGGCGACTGCTTCTTCCCCTACATCTTGACGATGATAAACCTAAGGACGAGGACGACCCGCGGGTCCATCGCCATGTCAGGCTTTGTGCAGCCAGTCGGCTACACGATCGCCGTCATCGGCCCCTGGGGTTTCGGCATGCTGCACACACTGGTAGGCAACTGGCATATCCCCATGCTGGCCCTCGTCGCCTGCCTGCCTCTTCAGCTGATCGGCGGTATCGTCATGGCCCGATCGAAGCCGCTGGACATCTGATTCGCGCCGCAGTGCCGACGCCTGGTAGGGTTGTCCGGTGCTGATCCCTCAGCATGGCAGGTTGCCCGAGCGGCCAATGGGAGCGGTCTGTAAAACCGTCGGCGAAGTCCTTCGAAGGTTCAAATCCTTCACCTGCCACTACGGGACCACCCCGTCGGCTCCGCCGCCACCCCTCCTAAGGAGGGGAATTTAAAACCACCCCGTTGGCTCCGCCACCACCCCGGAGGGGAATCGGGGAATGGAGGTCACTTGACAAGCTGGCCGATGATTACCGCGTTGTCCTTGGCGTGACCGTCCGCCTGGTAGCCGGCCTCCGAGGTCGACTGCAAGCAAGTCACAAACACCAACATGCCCGGGGTGGGCGTCCAAAGATCGGCCTGCGTGCTCAACTCCGGCTTGGACACAACCCGGGACGACACGACCGAATAAACCCGATCACCGACGTCGATCTCCGCGCCCGTCTTCACGACAACCACGCCCGCCGCCGGGTCGATCACAAAGTTCCCGGGCGCCCTGCCCGGAGCGCGCAGCGAGTGCGCCGCCACATACACCGTGCCCGTGGTCGCATCCGCCAGCGGCACCCCCAAGTTACGCATCAGATACACCGACGTGTACCCCGGCGGGTTGATCACATTGTCCACCACACTGGCTTCACGAAGCGGCACATCAAGCCCGACCGATGAAATCTTGAAATGCAAACCGTTGTAATCCTGCGGATCAGCCGACTGAACATAAGACGGATCCTGAACCTGCGGATCATCCGGTATCACCTGGTTGCCCGCCATATCAACGTACTGCACGGCGCCCGGGTCACTCGGCGCGGCAGAATGCCACCCGGAGACACCGTAGACCACACCCCCGGCCACCAGCGCAATCGCCAACACCAACAGCAACACGTCAACCACCCGCGCACGCTTCGACAGCGGACGAGTCTTGTTGGGTGTCAACCCCCAGTCATAAGTGGCGCTATGCTGCGGCGCCGCCGCATGCCGGGGCCAGCCTGCCGCCGCGGTGGAGACAGGCACGACCCGGCCCCGCTGCTCATGTAACCCACGCTTAGCCATGTCCGCACCTCCCGTTCATGCCTCTCCAGAACACTGGACCAAGATACACGACCCTACCATTGCGGCCTGTGGATCGGCTATGGGTCTGTGGATAACCTTTTCTTAGCTAACCAACTGGCCGATGATCACAACGTTTGTCGCGCTGTGACCGTTCGACAGGTAGTCCCCGCCTTGCATGCAGGTGATCAGCACCAACATGCCTGGCGAGCCAGCCCACAACGCGGTCTGATTGCCCAAGTCGTCTTTCGACACCGTCAATGACGCCACCACCTTGTACACGCGATCGCCGACATCAATCTCGGCCCCATTCTGCACAGTTACAGTGGTCGTCGTCTGATCAATCAGGTAGTCACCTGGCGCCTCGCCTGGGGCGCGCACCGAGTGCGTCACGACATAGACCGTGCCCTGATCGGCGTTGGCCAGCGACACCCCCATGTTCTTCACCCAGTACACGGACGTGTAGCCCGGTGGGTTAATCACATTGTCAACCTGATTGACCGACCCCAGCGGCACATCAAGGCCGACTGACGGAACCTTGAACCGAATACCCAAGTCAGGCTGCGCATCGGCCGCCTGAACATAACTCGGGTCAAAAATGGAGTTGTCGTCGGGAATGACCTTGTTGCCGTTCAGGTCGAGGTACACGGGCGTGTGTGCCTGCTTGTACCAGTAGATTCCGCCGGTGGTGGCTGCCCCGGCTATCAGCAGAAGGGCCAGCACCAACAACAAGATGGACGCTAATGACCACTTCCGCTTGGGCTTCTTCTCTTCCTCTTCCTCGGCTGGCTCCTCATCCCACCAACTGCCGTCCTCCGGCGCGGTGACGTCGTAGTCATCCGGTCTTTCATCCAAGGTGACGGCAGTGACGGCGACGGCCGGGGCAACCTGCTCTTCAGCTTCGGGTTCAACCACCGGCTCTTCGGCCACAACCGGAGCGGCGGCACCCTTGCGACGTCCCCGCGGCTTCGGCGCAGGCTTGACCACTGGTTCAGCCAACGTCTCCTCTGCCGGGGCCTCGGCCTCTTCGGCGACCTCCGGCTCGGCCTTCACAGGCTCTGCCAGATCAGCCCCGACGGGCGTCAGCTCGACTTCCGGCTCCACCGTGGGCAGCACCACACCAGCCACATCCGGCAGCTTGATAACCGGCGTTTTCGCCGGGCGCCTGCCGCTGGCGGGACGAGGGGCCGGTACCTCCGGTTCCACTATCGCCACCGACTCAGCCACTGGTTCGACGGCCGGCTCCGGCACCGTCAACTCTGCCGCCACAGGAAGCTCTGCTGGCAGTTCTTCCGGCACAGGTGCCACAAACGGGGTGACCCGGCTGGGCCTGGTGGTCTTACGAGGTTTCCTGGCAAACTCAGGGATGACGGCTTGGACGACGGGCTCAGATTCCGGTTCAGGCTCCGGCTCCGCCACTGGTTCCGGCTCCGGCTCCGGCTCCGGTTCCACCACCGGTTCCGGTTTCGGCTCCTCAAACCCCTTGGTGTCCTCGAGTAGTTTCGCCAACCTGTCCGTCGCCGACATCTGGCCTGCGGCCGGTGCGGCGGCACCAGCCTTCCCCCGGGGGCGCAAGAACTCCGGCATTTCTGGGGCCGGCACAGGCGAAGCAGTGGCAGTCGAGGCGGCTTCCAAACGCTCACGCCATGACGGGACGGGCGCGGGCGCGGGCGCGGCCGGGGCCGGGGTTGGCGCAGCCTTGCTCGACTCGCGCGGCGTCCTCAGGAACTCCGGCAACTCCGGTGGCGGCGTGGCTGGCGCCGAGACGGCTGCCTGGGCGGCGGCGAGACGCTCGC
>WRFI01000022.1 GCA_009778875.1 Propionibacteriaceae bacterium
ATCGGCCTGCGCGGCTTCTTGCCGGCGTCGCTGGTGGAAATGCGCCGGGTGCGCGACCTGCAGCCCTACATCGGCCAGCAAATCGAGGCCAAGGTCATCGAGTTGGACAAGAACCGCAACAACGTGGTGCTGTCCCGCCGGGCCTGGCTGGAGCAATCGCAGTCGGAGGTGCGCAGCACCTTCCTGAACAACCTGGAAAAGGGCCAGATCCGCAAGGGCGTCATCTCGTCCATCGTCAACTTCGGCGCATTCGTCGACCTGGGCGGTGTTGACGGCCTGGTGCACGTCTCCGAGTTGAGCTGGAAGCACATTGAACACCCGGGCGAGGTCGTCGAGGTCGGCATGCCTGTGACCGTCGAGGTGTTGGACGTCGAGCGGGACCGCGAGCGCATCTCACTGTCGCTGAAGGCAACGCAGGAAGACCCCTGGCAGACGTTTGCCCGAACCCATCAACTGGGCGAGATCGTGCCGGGCACGGTCGTCAAGCTGGTGCCGTTCGGCGCGTTCGTGCGTGTCGAGGACGGCATCGAGGGCTTGGTGCACGTTTCCGAGCTGGCCGATCGTCACGTCGAGATTCCCGAGCAGGTCGTCTCGGCGGGCGAGTCGGTGATGGTGAAGCTGATCGATATCGACTTGGAGCGTCGCCGCATCAGCTTGAGCCTGAAGCAGGCCAACGAGGGCATCGGTTCGACGGACGAGGAGTTCGACCCGTCGATGTACGGCATGACGGCCAGCTACGATGAGGCCGGCAACTACATCTACCCGGAGGGCTTCGACCCCGAGTCGGGCGAGTGGCTGCCCGGTTACGAGGAGCAGCAGGCTGCCTGGGAAGCCCAGTACGCCCAGGCCCGGGCCCGCTGGGAGGCGCTCAAGAAGCAGGCCGCCGAGGCGGATGCCGCCAATCAGGACGCGGCCGTTGAGGCTGGCGTGGCGACCAACTACGCCTCCAAGGCGGAAGGTGTGGGGACGCTGGCCGCGGACGAGCAGTTGCAGGCCCTGAAGGAGCAGATGACCGGCGAGTGAGCTGAACGCGATGCGCCTGCACAAGCGGGAAGTCAAGGGCTTCAACAACGTCTTGGACGTGCTGGGGCGCTGCCAAACGGGTCATCTGGGGCTGGTCGACGACCAGGGTCCCTACGTCGTCCCGATCAGTTTCGGCTTCGAGGTGGTGGACGGCCGGGTGGTCATCTGGTGTCACGGCGCGATCGCCGGACGCAAGATCAGCGCCATCAGGGCCGGCGGACGGGTGTGCTTCGAGGCCGACTGGCTGGACCAGATCGTCAAGGACGTGCCCGAGGCCTGCGACATGACCGCGCTGTACGAGTCGGTCATCGGGTTCGGCTGGCCGCAGGTGGTGGCCGACCCGGCCGAGGCCCGTCGCGGGGCCGCGATTATCGTCGACCGCTACCGCCCGGGGGCGAGCCTCAGCCTGCCCGACCCGTTGAGGCCCAACGTGGCGGTCTTCAGGATCGTGCTGGACGAAATAACCGGCAAACGTCGCCGGCTCACCGATAATTGAATGATGAGTCGATCCGATTATCTGGCCACCCCGGCGCAGCTTCATTCGAGCCAGGTCCTTGACGTCCGCTGGCAGTTGAACGAGCCGCCGGGCACGGGACGGGCGGCCTACCTGGCCGGCCACATACCGGGGGCGTTGTTCTTGAGCCTGGAGGACGTGCTGACGCAGCCCAGCTTGGATAAGACCCTGGGACGTCACCCCATGCCCACCGCCCGGCATCTGAGCGAGGGGCTCAGCCAGCTGGGCATCGATCCGGCCCGGCCCATCGTCGTCTACGACGAGCCCGGCACGTCGGCCGCCGCCCGCGCCTGGTGGGTGCTGGCGTGGGCGGGTTTGGACGTCCGCGTGCTTGACGGCGGCTGGCCCGCCTGGCTCGCTTTTCCCGGGCAGGTCGAGGCGGGGCCTCGCGTCGTCTCGCCGTCCAGTGTGGAGCTCACCACCGGCCACCTGCCAACGATCGACGCGGACGCCATCGCCGGATGGCCCGGCACCCTTGTCGACGTGCGCGCGGCCGAGCGCTATCGCGGCGAGGTCGAGCCGATCGACGCCAAGGCGGGCCACATTCCGGGCGCCGTCAACCGTCCCGTTGCCGCGCTTTGGGACGCCCAAGGTGCCATGCCGGACGAGAGGGCGTTGACCGCCTATTTCCGCGACCTCAGGCAACCGTTGGCGCTGTATTGCGGATCGGGTGTCTCGGCTTGTCAGGGAGTTCTCGCGCTGGCTGTGACCGGTGTGGCGGCGACGCTCTACCCGCCGAGCTGGTCGGGTTGGTCGGCCGACCCCGGGCATGAGGTCGCAACGGGGTAGTACACTGGCCAGACAGGAGGTAACCATGGCTGCTGGTGCGTCAAACCATCCGGTGGTACTCGTCGTCGATGATGACGTGGCGCTGGCGGAGATGCTGCAAATCGTCTTGCGCCAAGAAGGTTTTGAGACGGTCTGGTGCGGGCGTGGCGATCGGGCGGTCGAGGCATTCCGCCGTCACCGCCCCGATGTGGTGCTGCTCGACATAATGCTGCCCGGTGGGGACGGCGTTGAGGTCTGCCGCACGATCCGGGCCGAATCGGGCGTCCCCATCGTCATGCTGACGGCCCGAAGCGACACCCAAGACGTCGTGCGGGGGTTGGAGGCCGGCGCCGACGACTACGTCTCCAAACCGTTCAAGGTGCAAGAGCTGGTGGCCCGGCTGCGCACACGCCTGCGCCGCCTGGAAGCGGACGTCCCCGGGGCGGCGATAGCCATCAACGACGTCGTCATCAACCCCGCCACCCACAAGGTGACCCGCGATGGCCAAGAGGTGATGCTGACACCCCTGGAGTTCGATCTCTTGATGGCCCTGGCCACACATCCGCGTCAGGTGCTCACCCGCCAGAAGCTGATGGAAGACGTGTGGGGCTACCATCACTCGGGCGACACGAAGCTGATCAACGTGCACATCCAGCGGTTGCGTTCAAAGATCGAGAAAGATCCCGAGCGCCCCGAGATCGTCATCACCGTGCGAGGTGTGGGCTATCGGGTGGAAGACAATGCCGGCAACTGACGGCACGACTCGCCGTTTGGCGCTGCCGCAGCGCATTTGGCGGTCCTCGATCGCGCTGCGCGTCATCGCGACGACCCTGGTCGCGGCCCTGATCATTTTGGCGGCCAGTGCCTGGTTGATCCTCGTGCAGGCGTCGCGGGGCATTTTGGCCGGCAAGCAGGTCAGCGCATCGGCCGAGGCATCGACGGCGTTGAGCCGCATGCAGCTGTCGCTGGCCGACACGGATCTGTCCGTCGCCTCGTTGAACGAACGGCTCAACCAGTTGGTCGCCCAGGCGACGGCCTCGTCCCAGCAGTTCCAGGTGATGATCGAGACACCCGTCACGGGTTTCATCTCCAGCGGCCTGTCGGCCGACTCGGTGCCGCCCGCCTTGGCCGACAAGCTGGCCGGGTCGACCTATCTGTGGGTGGCGCCCACCCTGGTGTCCTACCGCGACGGCACGCCGTCGGTGCCGGGCCTGGCGGTCGGCGGCAACCTGCGGGTGCCCTCCGGTGACCTTTACCCCGTCTATTTCCTGTTTCCGCTGACGCAGGAAGCCAACACTCTGGCCGTCCTGCAGCGGGCCGTCTGGTCGTCCATGGCGGTGCTGTCGGTGGCGCTGGTGCTGATCGCCTACCTGGTGTCGCGGCAGATCAGCCGGCCAGTGCGGCAGGCGTCGGCGGTGGCCCGGCGCATCGCGGCCGGGGACTTCGAACAGCGGATGCCGGTGGTCGGTTCGGACGACCTGGCCAGCCTGGCCATTTCGATGAACGACATGGCCTCCACGCTGAGCGCCCAGATCGGCCAGCTCGAAGAGTTGTCGCGCCTGCAGCAGCGGTTCGTCTCGGACGTTTCCCACGAGCTGCGCACCCCGCTGACGACGGTGCGCATGGCCTCCGACGTGCTGTATGACCAACGCAGCGAGGTGACGCCCGGGCTGACCCGCACCGTCGAGCTGATGCACGACGAGGTGGACCGGTTCGAGTCGCTTCTGGCCGACCTGTTGGAGATTTCGCGGTTCGATGCCGGTGCGGCAACACTCAGCACCGACGACGTCGATTTTTCCTCGCTGGTGCGCGAGGAGGCCAGTGACGTCACATCGCTGGCCGATCAGGCGGGCATCCAGATCGGGGTGGACGTCCAACCCGGTTCGATGATGGTCGAGGCCGATCCGAGACGGGTGCGGCGAATACTGCGGAACCTGCTGTCCAATGCCATCGAGCATGGCGAGTCCCGTCCCGTCGAGGTGACGGTGGCCGGCGATGAGAACGCCGTGGCGGTGACTGTGCGCGACCACGGCGTCGGCTTGCGGCCCGAGCAGACGGAGCTGGTCTTCCACCGGTTCTGGCGGGCCGACCCGTCGCGTCAGCGGAACCTCGGCGGTACCGGCTTGGGGCTCGCCATCGCCTTGGAGGACGCCCGGCTGCACAACGGCTGGCTTGAGGCGTGGGGGCAATTGGGCGAAGGCTCGTCGTTCCGGCTGACGCTGCCGCGCTCGCCCGGCGGCACGATTGAGACCTCGCCGCTGCCCTTGCGCCCAGAAGACGCGCCACCCGGACCGGGCACCGCCGATGAGTTGCCGGCCGAGACGGAGGAGGACGCCGATGAGCAAGACTAGGGCGTTCCTCGTCTTTCTGGTCGCCCTGATGCTGACCGGCTGCAGCCTGATCCCGACATCGGGGCCGGTGCAGCAGGTCGACCAGCCGCCCGTTGGTGGCGGGGCCCCGCCCGTCGACATCGAACCGGCCACACCCGTCGAAGACGGCACCCCCGACCAGATTTTGGGCGGGTTCCTGGCGGCCGTCTGGTCCGGCAACGCCAACCGGTTCAATGTCGCCCGCCAGTACCTGACGCCGCAGGCGGGGTTGGACTGGGACCCGACCGCGCAGGTGACCGTCTACGACTCGAATGGGCATGCGCCGACGGTGACCGACCAGTCGGCGAAGCTCAAGGCGCCGGTGCTCGGGGTGGTGACGGACGGACGTTTCACCGCCGTCAACGAGCCTGATTACTCGCATGATTTTGAGATGACGCAGGTCAATGGGCAGTGGCGGATAGGCAACCCGGGCCAGGGCATCATCATCTCGTCCTACGCCTTCAAGCAGGCCTTCAAGGCGGTGTCGGTGTACTTTTTCGACCCCTCCCTGGATCACCTGTTGACCGAGACTTTGTACATGAACTGGGGCGACGTCACCCCGACAGCGACCGTCGAAGGTCTGTTGAACGGCCCGTCGGCCTGGCTGAGCCCGGCAGCGGTCACGGTGATCCCGCCGCAGACGAAGCTGGCTGTCTCGTCCGTGCCTGTGGAATCCGGTGTGGCGCAGCTGAGTCTCAGCTCCGAGATCCAGGGTCTGTCGGAATCGCAGAAGGTCCAGATGGTGTCACAAATCTGGTGGACGCTGCATGAGAGCTTCCCGACGATCACGGGCTTGACCATCAACGCCGACGGCACCACCTTCGCCGTGCCCGGGCAAAGCGCCGACGGGGTGGTCAGGCAGTCAACGGTCGACGCCTACGCCCCGCCGGACCTGAGCGGGTCGACGGCCGAGTTCGGCCTGTTGGACGATTCCACGCTGGCGCAGCTCTCGCCGGTGGGCGGCGACACGCCAGCACCCATCGCCGGCCCGCTTGGCACCGACTGGGGCGACACACCCACGGGGTTGGCCGTCGGGCCCGATGGCACAACCGTGGCGCTGACCTCGCCCACCAGCTTGTGGATCGGGTCAACCACCTCGTCCACGCCGCCCACCAAGGCTTTTGATGCGCCCGGACTGACGCGTCCCCAGATCAACGAGGACGGGGTGTGGGCCGTTTCCCAGGGTGACACGCCCTCGATGTGGCTGGTCGGGCCGAAGGGGCCGCCGCAGCAGGTCGGCCTGACCGACCTGACCGGCGCCACGGTGACGGCTTTCCGGGTGGCACCGGATCGCACGAGGGTCGTCGTGGTGGCCAACATCGACGACCAGGATGTGGTTGGGCTGATGCGCATCGAAAGCCTGTCGCCCTTGGTGATTTCGGGCTGGCGGCCGCTGACTGTCAACACCGACCGCGGCCTGCTGGCAACCTGCCTGGACGTCGGCTGGCTGTCCGCCTCGCAATTCGTCGTCTTGGCGACGACAAGCCAAAACGGCAGTGCGGCGGTCTATCGGATGGACATTGACGCGGCGTCGGTTGTGTCAATGGGGCCGATCAGCGACCAGCCAGTCGCGCTGGCTGTCACGCCCCGGACGGACGGCGGCACGACGGCGGTGGCGCTGACGGCGGCCGGCGTGGCGCTGCGCTACGAGGACACCACGCGGTGGACGGCGGGCGCCTCGGGGTTGATGGCGATTGCCCTTCCCGGCTAGTTATCCACAGCGCCGGATTGGCCTGCCGGTTTGACGCTTCCCGCCGCCATGATGTGGTCATGAGTATTGCCAATCTGCTTGATGCCGCCTTCGACTTGTATCTGGGCGGGCAGTGCCACGGCTGTGGGACGCCCGGGCGCAGCCCCTGCCCGGCCTGCCGCCAGGGCCTGGAGCCACACCCGCAGGGTATCTGGCGTCCGGGCTTGGATGTCCCGGCGGTGGCGGCGCTGGGCTATGACGATGCGGCCGACTTCATCATTGCCTACAAGGACAACCAAGCCTGGCAGTTGACGGCCCCGCTCGGTGTCGCCCTCGCGGCGGCGGTGCAGGAGGTGATCCGTGACTGTGGCGGCGGTGCGGGCCTGGTCCTCGTGCCGGTGCCGTCATCGCCGGAGCGCGTCAGGCGGCGTGGATTCGATCACACCGCCACCCTGGCGCAGTGGGTGGCTCGGCGGGGCCTGTACCGCTGGTCACCGCTGCTGCGGCGGACGAAAACGACGCCCGATCAGGTCGGCCTGGCGGCCATCTCCCGGCGATCGGTGCAGGTTGGCTCGATGCGGGCCCGCCCGCCGTCGCCTGGCGCCGGGCCCGTCTTGGTCATCGATGACGTGGTGACCACCGGCGCCACCATGATCGAGGCGGTCCGGGCGCTGCGCGAGGCGGGCCATCACGTTCTTGGTGCCGCATCCGTGGCCCACACGCCCCAAGGTAGACACGTTGCGTGAGTTCGTCCGGTAGTCTGGAGGTACACGGAAAGGAGACCAAGATGGAGATTATCATCTCGGGCCGCCGCATGACAGTCACAGAAGACGTGCGGCAAATGGTCATAGATCGCCTGGAGCGCGAGGTCGAACGATTGTCCGATCAGGTGCAACGGGCCGAGGTCGAGTTTTCGGCTGGTGAAGGCAAGAATGCGCCGGTGACGACCGTCGAGATCACGCTGCGGTCCAAGGGCCCAGTGGTCCGGGCCGCGGGTGCTGCCGACGACAAGCGAGTGGCGTTCGAGGCGGCTGTCGACAAACTGCGCACGCAGTTGCGCCGGGCCGCTGATCGGCGCAAGACGCGGCGCGGGCTGCGAGCCCAGAACCTGGCGTCCTTGCCGATAAACGACGCGCCGATGTCGATCCCGCCAGCCAAAGACGAGGCCAAGCCAGACACCCACATGGTGGCTGGTGTGGAGGTCACGGGAGATGGCCCGTTGGTGGTGCGCGAGAAGAACTTCACCTCGCCAAAGCTGACACTCGGGCAGGCCCTGGACGAACTGGAACTGGTCGGCCACGACTTCTTCCTCTATGTGGATGCGGCCACCGGTCTGCCGTCGGTTGTCTACCACCGCAAGGCCTACGATTACGGCGTCATCCACCTGACCGTCACCGACTGAGGTCGCACCGGCATGAAGAGCTTCGAGGAATTGTGGGCTGAACTGGGCCGCAAGGCGGTTGACCGCCCGGCCGGTTCAGGCACCGTCTCGCGCCTTGATGCCGGTGTCCACGCCATCGGCAAGAAGGTTGTGGAAGAGGCGGCCGAGGTTTGGATGGCCGCCGAATACGAGTCGGATGACGCTTGCGCCGAGGAGATCTCGCAACTGCTGTACCACCTGCAAACCATGATGATCGCCAAGGGCCTGACCTTGGAGGACGTCTACCGACACCTGTGAGGTTGGCAAGTTTCATGACAGATGAACTGTTGAAAGTCGCCGTGCCCAACAAGGGCTCGCTGGCCGAGGGGGCGGTCGCCATGCTGGCCGCCGCCGGTTACCGCCAGCGCAGCGATCCCAAAGAGTTGGTGCTGGTCGATCCGGTTGGCGGGGTCGAGTTCTACTATCTGCGTCCCCGCGACATCGCCACATACGTGGGCGAAGGCACCCTCGATTTGGGCATCACGGGCCGGGACATGCTTCTCGATTCGGGGGCGAAGGCGGGTCAGGTCATGGAGCTGGGCTTTGGCGATTCAACATTTCGGTTCGCCGGCCCGCCCGGGCTCAGCCTGGAGAGTCTCGATGGTTTGCGGATCGCCACCAGCTACCCGGGCTTGTTGGGGGCCTACCTGGAAAAGCACGGCGTCAAGGCACGTCTGATAACTCTCGACGGGGCGGTTGAGTCGGCCATCCGGCTCGGTGTGGCGGACGCGATCGCCGACGTGGTCGACACGGGCACGACGCTGCGGAAGGCCGGGTTGACGCTGTTCGGCGAGCCGATCCTGAGCTCGACCGCGATCCTGATCGCCCGCCCGGACGCCCGCGATGACGCGGTCGTGATCGAAGCGGCCCGCCACCTGAAGGCCCGCCTGGACGGGGTGATCGTGGCCCGCGATTACGTGCTGATCGACTACGACATCGCTGACGCCGACCTGCCGGGTGCCACCCAGTTGACGCCCGGCTTGGAAGGGCCGACGGTCTCGCCGCTGGCCAAGGCTGGATGGTCGGCCGTGCGCGCCTTGGTGCCCCGTCGCAATGCCCAGCAACTGATGGACGATCTGTGGGCCGTCGGCGCCCGGGCGATACTCGTGACCGAGCTGTCGGCGTGCCGCCTATGACCGCCTCTCCGACCGACTGGCCCGACCTTCTGAACTTTCGCGACCTGGGTGGTCACCGGGGCGCCGACGGGCGGCTGGTCAAGCGGGGGAGGCTATACCGCGGCACCGCCTTGAACAATGCCACGGACGACGATCTGGCCAAGCTGGCCAACCTCGGTGTGGGCCTGGTTTTCGACCTGCGGGCGCGGAGCGAGGCGACCGGACGCCCGGACAGGCTGCCGGCCGGCGCCACGTACCGCCGCGAGCCGGGCGTCCCTTCAATGGACGAGGTGCACCGCGAGCTGCTCGACTGGTCGGTTCTGATCGGCCAGCTGAGCGCCTCTGACGAGATGCTCACGAGCATGGAATCGTTCCAGGGCGGCATCTACGGCGAGATGATCGAGCGACCGCAGGCCTACCAGGCGCTGCTCGGCGAGTTGCTGGCGCAGCCTTCCCGGGCCGTCTACATGCACTGCTCGGCCGGCAAGGACCGCACCGGCGTCGCCGGGGCCATAATACTAACGCTGCTGGGCGTGGACTACGACGACATCATGGCCGACTATCTGGTGTCGGCCAAGTATCCGCAGCCGGACTACGCGGCGGTGGCCGAGATGGCCGGGCAGGCCGGCCCGCGCATCGGCCGGCTCATCGGCACGATGCTGACGGTGACGAAGCCCCAACTCGACTTTGCGTTCGCCCACGCCGACCAGGTGTGGGGCAGTTGGGACGGCTTCGTCCAAGACGGGCTTGGCCTGACCCATGAGGATGTGGCTGCCCTAAGGCGCGATTACCTCAGTTGATGCCGTGTCGCTTGAGGATGTCGTCGATTTCCTTGTCGTCAGGAGTGGCCGGTGCGCTCGACGTGACGGGCCGCGGTGATGGCGGCGGGGTGGGGCCGTCGGGCAGTTTCGCCGTCTGGCTTGTCGGGGCTGGCCCCAGCGGGGCGCTGGCCGGCTGGCCAGGGGCGCGCAGTGCGGCCATCTTGCGCTCGCGGATTTCGGCGCGGCGCTTGTTCGCCTCCTCGCCGCTGACGTGGGGCACAAAGCTGCCGATCAAGTACACCACCAACCCAATGCCGGCCACGATCAGGCCAATCATCACCCAGGTGGTCATGTAGGTGGCGTTGGCCCAATCGACGACGGCGTTGATGCCGTCCACCACCTTTCTCATCAAACCCATGATGAGAAGGCCGACAGGTATCAAGATGAACCCGGCGCCGCGCCACATGACCCGCCAGCTGCGTTTTCGCAGCCAGCCGAACAGAAGGTAGGCCAGCCCGATGACGGCCAGTACGATGGTCAAAATGATCGCGGTGGTGTGGACGCTCATACCAAACATAGTCTTAGCATACTGGGTTGGCTGTGTTTTTGCCGTGGACGACGATTGGATTGACGGGGGGCCATCGACTAGACTGCCTTAGTGATGTTCGGGCGTTGTCCGACTCAACGTGAAGTGAGGGCTTTCCTCCACCTAGGCTGCAAGACTGCGGCCGGGTCGGTGATGGTGCGGTGGGCGTATGCCCGCGGCGCCTTGGGCCTTCGCGCACGCGGAGGCCTTTCTGTTTGTCAGGGGTGCGTCAATCAATAGGAAAGAAGGCAGGTATCAGTACAGAACCCCGCATCAATGAGCGGATCCGCGTGCCCGAGGTGCGCCTTGTCGGCCCCGACGGCGAACAGATCGGCATCGTGGCCATCGCTCAGGCTTTGCAAATGGCGCGTGACGCCGACCTCGACCTCGTCGAGGTGTCTGGTGACGCCCACCCGCCGGTCACCCGGCTGATGGACTACGGCAAGTTCAAATATGAAGCGGCCCAGAAGGCCCGGGAATCGCGTCGCAACCAGTCAAACACTGTTATCAAAGAGATGAAGCTGCGTCCCAAGATTGACGAGCACGACTACGCGACAAAGATCGGTCACGTGGTGCGGTTCCTCAAGGGTGGCGACAAGGTGAAGATCACCATCATGTTCCGCGGGCGCGAGCAGTCCCGTCCCGAACTGGGGCTCAACCTGCTGCAGCGGCTGGCCGAGGACGTCGCGGCCGACGGGGTCATGGAGCAGGCGCCGCGTCAGGAGGGCCGCAACATGCACATGGTGCTGGCGCCGACTCGGAAGAAGTCCGAGGCCAGGGCCGATCAGGCCGCCGCGCGCGAGTCAAGAATGGCGGAGCGGGCCGCGGCCGCCGAGGCAGACAAGAGCTTTGAGGCCGAGCGGCGCTTGGCCTCCCAGGTGGAGGAAACCGCCAAGAAGAAAAAACGAGGACCAGCCGACAACATGGACCCAGACGTTCAGTTGTGACGGGTCCGAACACAAGGAGAAAGGCGAGCATATGCCGAAAATGAAGACACATTCCGGTGCCAAGAAACGGTTCAAGATCACCGGGACGGGCAAGCTCATCCATGCGCGCGCGGGAAAAGCCCATCTGAACGAACACAAGCCGACGAAGCGTACGCGCCGTCTGGGGCTCGATGCAGTCCTGGTCAAGGCCGACGCCAAGAAGGCCCGTCGTCTGCTAGGCAAGTGAGAAAGGGAAGTAGATCATGGCACGTGTCAAGCGGGCAGTAAATGGTTTGAAGAAGCGCCGCGAGTTGCTTGAGCAGGCCTCCGGGTACCGCGGGCAGCGCTCGCGGCTTTACCGCAAGGCCAAGGAGCAGATCCTGCACTCCGGCACCTACGCGTTGCGTGACCGCCGGGCGAAGAAAGGCGACTTCCGGGCCCTGTGGATCCAGCGCATCAACGCGGCGTGCCGCGCTGAGGGCATGACGTACAACCGGTTCATCAGCGGGTTGAAGAAGGCCGGTGTCGAGGTCGATCGCAAGATCCTGGCCGACCTGGCCGTCACCGACGCTCCGGCATTCGCCGCGCTGGTGGGAATCGCCCAGGCGGCGGTCACAGCCTGACGATGGCAGCTTCGCAGACAGTTTGGCCGCCCCTCTCGGCGGCCAAACTGCACCTGGCCCGTCGCTTGTTGACCGCCAAGGGGCGCGACGTTGAAGGTGCCTTCCTGGCGGAGGGGCCGCAGGTGGTGCGTGAAGCGCTGGGCTTTGGCGCGGTGGCGTTCGTCATCGTGGCTGAAGGCCGGACGCCGCCGGCGAAATCCTTGGCGGTGGACGCGGCGCTTGCGGGGTTGCCGGTTTTCATGGCGACTGATGCGCAAATGGCCCAGATCACCGATACCGTGCGCGGGCAGGGTGTCGTCGCGGTTTGCCGTCGCCTCGAGGTCGGGCTGAAGGACCTTGAAGGCAAGCTGTTCCTGGTTTTGGACGAGGTGCGCGACCCCGGCAACGTGGGCACGCTGATCCGCACGGCCGACGCCTTTGGCGTGGGCGGGGTGATCGCCACGACGGGTACCGCGGAGATCCATGCGCCCAAGGTGGTGCGGGCGAGCGTGGGGTCGGTGTTTCACCTACCGGTGGCGCAGGGCGTGGCGTTCGAAGACGCCGTGTCCTGGGCGCGCGGGCAGGGCTTGGCGCTGCTTGGCGCTGACGCGCACGGCGATCCCCTGACCGGGGTGACCGGGCTTTGGCGGCCGACGGTGTGGGTGGTCGGCAATGAGGCTCATGGAGTTCCGGACGCGCACCTGCGCATGCTCGACAGCACCGTATCGGTGCCCATGTGGGGCAGGGCCGAAAGCCTCAACGTCGCCACGGCCGCCGCGATTTGCCTGTGGGAGTCTGCCGTCGCACAGGCGCGAAGCGTGGAAGGATAATCCTGTGGAATCTGTGGAGGATAGGGCCCGAGAGGCGCTGGCGGCAATCGCGGCCGCGTCCAGTTTGGCTGAACTGGCCGATGTGAAGGCCGCCCATATCGGGGAACGCTCGCCGATTGCCCTGGCCAACCGGGCCATCGGCGCCCTGCCCCCGGAGCAGCGGAAGGCCGCCGGCTTGGAGATCGGGCAGGTCCGGGCACGGGTTAGCGAGGCCTTTGCCGCCCGCGAGGCCGAACTGGCATCCGTCGCGCTGGACGAGCGCTTGCGCAGCGAGGCGGTCGACGTCACGCTGCCGGTAACCGCGCAACCAATGGGCGCCATCCACCCCGTCACGGCGATGATCCACAAGATGTGCGACATCTTCATCGCCATGGGCTGGGAGGTCGCCGACGGTCCCGAGGCCGAGGCCGAATGGCTGAACTTCGACGCCTTGAACTTCACCCCCGACCATCCGGCCCGGTTCCTGTCGGACACCTTGTTCCTCGACCCGCCTGAACACCACAAGCTGTTGCGCACGCAGACCTCGCCCGTCCAGATGCGGACGTTGCTGACGCGCGATCTGCCCTTGTACATCGTTTCGCCCGGCAAGGTGTACCGGGCCGACGAGTACGACGCCACCCACCTGCCTGTGTTCCACCAGCTTGAGGGCCTGGCCGTCGACAAGGGTCTCGGCATGGCCGATCTGCGCGGCACGCTCGACCACCTGGCGAGGTCGCTGTTCGGCGAGGGCATCGAAACCAGGCTGCGTCCCCACTACTTCCCCTTCACCGAGCCGAGCGCCGAGATCGACGTGCGGTGCTTCGTCTGCAAGGGTGAATGCGGTCCTGACAGGCCTTGCCGCACCTGCAAATCGGAAGGCTGGATCGAGTGGGGCGGCTGCGGCGTGGTCAACCCGCGGGTGCTCGCCGCCGCCGGCATCGACACCGATGTCTGGTCGGGTTTCGCCTTCGGCATGGGCATCGATCGCACGGTGATGTTCTCGACCGGGGCGAGGGACCTGCGTGACTTCGTCGAGGGTGACATGCGCTTTGCCCCGCTGTTTGGGCGGTTGGAGGTGGCGGCATGAGGGTGCCGTTGAGCTGGTTGCGCGAGCTGGCCGAGATACCGGGGGCGACGGTCGGGATCGCTCGCGCCATGACCGACGCCGGCCTGCAAGTTGAGCGGATCGACGACCCGTCGGCCGCCATCGACGGCCCCGTGGTGGTGGGCCACGTCCTCGATTTCGTCGACGAGCCACAAAAGAACGGCAAGGTGATCCGTTGGTGCCACGTTGACGTCGGCCGGTACAACCCGGAGGGCGAGCCCGGACGGGGTATCGTCTGCGGGGCCCACAACTTCGATGTCGGCGACTATGTGGCGGTGGCGCTGGCCGGCACGACGCTGCCGGGTGGCTTCTTCATCGCCGCCCGCAAGACCTACGGCCACATCAGCGACGGCATGATCTGCGCCGAGGACGAACTTGGTCTGGGCATCGACCACGAGGGAATCATGATCTTGGCGTCCCAGCCAGCTCCCCAGCCGGGGTCAGACGCCCTGGTGCTGCTGGGCGCCCGCGAGGCGGTCTTCGACATCGACGTGACGCCGGACATGGGCTATTGCTTGTCGGTGCGCGGGTTGGCCCGCGAGGCGGCCCAGATCACGGGCGGGCGGTTCGCCGACCCCTACGCCACCCCTGTGCCGGCCAATTCCGGGCGCGGCTATCCGGTGCGTCTGGAAACCCCCAACTGTGCGCTGTTCACCGCCATCAAGGTGACGGGAATCGACCCGTCCGCGCCGACACCGCCGTGGATGGTGGCCCGGTTGCGGGCCGCCGGGATGCGGCCGATCTTCTTGGGCGTCGACATCGCCAACTACGTCATGCTGGAATCGGGGCAGCCGCTGCACACCTATGCACTGGCGTCCCTCCGCGGGGCCATCGTCGTCCGCCAGGCCAAGCCAGGCGAGAAGATAACCACACTTGACAAGGTAGAACGCAGCCTTTCGGGGGAAGACATGCTTATCACCGACGACTCCGGGCCGATCGGCTTGGCGGGCGTCATGGGTGGCTTGACGACAGAGCTGCAGCGCGACACAACCGACATCCTGATCGAGGCGGCCTGGTTCGATCCGGCCACCATCGGGCGCACCTATCGGCGCCACAAGCTGCCCAGCGAGGCGTCGCGGCGCTTCGAGCGTGGCGTTGACCAGGGCGTGGCCTACGCGGCGGGGCGTCGCTGCGCCGAGCTTTTGCGCGACCTGGCCGGTGGCGTCATCAGCGACGATGCGACGATCGCCGGGGCCGTCCAGACCATGCCGGCACAAACGATCGCCGCTCAATTGCCCGCCCGCCTGTTGGGGTTTGACGTGCCGGCCTCCAAGGTGGTTGAGGTGCTGCGGGCATCCGGCGTGGCGGTCGAGGAATTGCCAAACGCCAGGCTGGCGCTGACCCCGCCGACCTGGCGGCGCGACCTCGTCGACCCCTATGACTACGTGGAAGAGGTCGGCCAGAAGGTCGGCTATTCGGCGATCCCGTCGCGGGTGCCGACGGCCCCGGCTGGGCGCGGCTACACGCCGCGGCAGCAGGCCCAGTGGGCTATCGTCCAGGGCCTGGCCGGTGCCGGGTTGGGCGAGACCCTGACGCTGCCGTTCATCGGGGCCGCGGACTTGGACAAGCTGGGTCTGGCGGCGAACGACGAGCGCCGCCGCGTCGTCGCGTTGGCCAACCCACTGTCGGACGCCCAGCCGTGGCTGCGGACGACGCTGCTGCCGGGGTTGCTCGCGGCGGTCAACCGCAACACGTCGCGCTCGCTGGATGATGTGCGCCTGTTTGAGGCGGGCTCGGTCTTCCTGGAAACCGGCGCCGGTCCGCAGGTCATGCCGGACGTTTCGCACCGGCCGGACGAGGCCGAGATAGGCGAGTTGTTCGCCCGCCTGCCGCGCCAGCCGATCCACATCGCGGCGGTGCTGACCGGCGATTGGCTGTCCGCGCGCCCAGACGGTCCGGCCCAGCCCGTGACGTGGGCTAACGCCGTGGCAGCGGCGCAGGCGGTCGCGCAGGCCGTCGGCGTGACGCTGGAGCGCCGGTCCGCAGCCGTCGCGCCGTGGCACCCGGGGCGTTGCGCCGAGTTGGGCGTGACGGTGCGCGGCGAATTCGTCACCCTCGGCCACGCCGGCGAGCTGCACCCGGGCGTGGTGGGGGCCTGGGGACTGC
Organism: Propionibacteriaceae bacterium; assembly: GCA_009778875.1. Classification (GTDB taxonomy): domain Bacteria; phylum Actinomycetota; class Actinomycetes; order Propionibacteriales; family Propionibacteriaceae; genus WRGV01. The sequence goes on from WRFI01000022.1 coordinate 15,795, forward strand.
CGAGCGGCACCTGCGCCATGGAGCTGGACGCCGACGCCTTGGTGAGCGTGGTTGACGCCTTGGTGCCGGGTGAGATCACGTCGCTGTCCAGCCATCCGGCCGTCAAGCAGGATGTCGCCCTGGTGGTCGACGCCGGCGTGCCGAGCGCGGCGGTGGAGGCGGCCCTGCGCGCGGGGGCCGGCGAGCTGCTGGAGTCCATCCGGCTGTTCGACGTCTTCCAAGGCGCCCAGTTGGGCGCGGGCAAGAAGTCGCTGGCCTATTCACTGGTCTTCCGCGCCCCCGACCGCACCCTGACGGAAGCCGAAGCCAGCCAGGCCCGGGAAGCGGCGGTGGACAAGGCGTCCGAATTG